>JAEZYW010000029.1 GCA_023418835.1 Bacillota bacterium
CTGCCAGCGAATTGGGAGCCCCAATAATGCACGACGGAGCTTTTATTAGTCTAAGCGATTTATTAACACCTTGGGAGTTAATTTTAAACAGAGTAGAATTAGCCAGCAAAGGAGATTTTGTGTTGGCAATTTATAATCCAAAATCCAAGGAGAGGGTAGACCATTTAAAAGAGGCTGTGGAGATTATGTTGAAATACAAAAGTGAAGATACTCCCGTTGGGATAGTTAAAAATTCTGGTAGACCAGGTACACAAGTTTCCATTACTACCCTAGGTTCAATAGACTATGAAAAAATAGATATGAAAACCATTTTAATAATTGGAAACAAGGCTAGCTATGTGGAAGACGGATATATGATAACTCCTAGAGGTTACGACATATGATTTGGGTAATTGGAGGAACCAGTGAGGGGGAATACTTTTCCAAGAGATTGGGAAGTATCCCCCATATTGTAACTTTGGGAACTAAAGAGGGGCTTAACTTTTACAAAGGAGAAAACTATAAATATAATAGAATGGATGGGGAGGAAATGAAAAACTTTATTGTTGAGGAAAATATCCATATGGCAATAGACTTATCCCATCCTTTTGCTTTTAATGTATCCAGAGAAGCCAAAAAAGCCTGCGAAGAATCTGGGATAGAATATTTACGATTTGAAAGAAATACTACAAAACTAGGAAAAAACACAATGCAGTTCTCAACCTATGAAGAATGTTTTAAATTTTTAAAAGATTATCAAGGAACTGTTTTAATTACCACGGGATCTAATCGGGTAGAAGATTTTGAAAAAATTAGAAATGATAATAGATTTATTTATAGAGTTTTGCCAATGGTGGAAAGTGTAACGAAACTTACAAAATTGGGAATTCACATCAAAGATATTATTGCAATGGTCGGACCTTTTACAAAGGACTTGGATAAGGAATTTTATAAGTTTTTCAATGTGGACGCCGTCGTCATGAAAGATAGCGGCAAAAGTGGTGGAACTGATGAAAAGATTCAAGCTTGCGAAGAACTGGGAATTAAGTCCTTTGTAATAACTAGATTTGAAAATACAGGAGAAACCTTTGAAAATTTTGTAGATGAAATTATCGAAAAAATTCAAAAAAATTTTAAGAATTAATTACAGTCACAATAATATTTTATGTTACAATAAATGTATTTTTTGAAAAAGAGGGATAAGTTTGGGGCTTTACATTTTTTCAGTGATGTTATTAAACATTGGTCTTTTAATTTTGGTTGCTCAAATTCTTGCCAGAATAAAAACTGTAAGAAAAGTAATCGTTCAAGACGGCTACATTTTAAAAGATCAGCTTATTTTAATTTTAATATTTTCTTCAATAGGAATTATTTCTAATTACACTGGATACTCTATAAACGATGCCATAGCAAATACAAGGGTTATTGGAGTTATGGCAAGCGGGTTTATTGGGGACCCTTTGTATCTATTTTCGTAGGCTTGGTAGCGGGAATTCACAGATTTTTAATTGATCCAAGTGGTTTCTCCACCATAGCTTGTAGCATTTCTACTTTTTTAGGTGGAGTTATTGCCGCCGTTTATTCTAAACAAGTAAAAGAAAATAATTACAAAAGTAGCGAATTGTTTGCCATTACCTTTGTTGTGGAATGTTTACAGATGTTGGTCATTTTGTTAATTGCAAAACCATTTGCAGAGGCTTATTCATTAGTTGAAAGTATATTTCTTCCAATGACAATTTTTAATTCCGCAGGTATGGTTTTATTTGTAGGAGTTTTCAAAAGTATAATTACAGATCAAGAAAATAAAGTAGGAAGAAAGATTTCTCTAACCTTTGATATAACTCAAAAATGTTTACCAATTTTAAGAAATGGAAATTATGACAAAGAGAGCTGTTCAAAAATTGGGGAAATAATTTTAGACTTTTCCAAGGATTTGGCAGTGGTTTTTACAGACAAGAGAAGAATTATAAGCGTAAGTGGTAAAATAGATTTAGACTCAAATGAGCTTCCAGAAATTTCTAAAGAAGTGTTTAAAAACAAAGTTGTCAAGGTAGCTGAGTCATCTCCTGAAAGTGACGTTTTAAGAGAAGCTTTAAAAACTATGATTGCAATAAGCGTTCCTTTAGTGAAAAATGAGGATGTATTTGGATCCATGATCATTTTTTCTAAAAAATATAGACTGTCATATCAATCCCAGATTTTATATGCAGACGGGCTAGGGAAACTATTTTCCACCCAATTTGAATTGGCAGATATGGAAAAGCAAAAGGAACTTTTAGTAGAAGCAGAATACAAAGCTTTGCAATCCCAAATTAATCCGCATTTTATTTTTAACTCCCTAAATACTATCAGCTCTTTTGTCAGAGAAAAACCAGAAGACGCTAGGGAATTGCTAATTGCCTTGACGACTTATTTTAGAAACTCCATTAAAAATAAAGACAGTCTTGTGAGCATATACGAGGAGATGGAATACGTTGAGGCTTTTTCCCAATTGGTAAAGGCTAGATTTGAAGATAGACTTAGCATTGAAATGGAAGTGGAAAAAGGTCTTAGCTGTATGGTTCCTTGCCTTATCGTGCAACCCATTGTGGAAAATGCAGTAATTCACGGGGCTATGAGTAGAAAACAAGGCTTTGTAAAAATTGAAGTTTTTGAAAGAGATGAGCAGGTAATAATAGAAGTTAAGGACAACGGTAAAGGAATTCCAGAAAATATTTTAAGGGATCTGAGAAATGATATAAGCGACGACAGTTCAATTGGTCTTTTCAACGTGGACAAGAGACTTCGTTATATTTACGGGAAGGACAATGGATTGGATATATCCTCCACTTCCTATGGAACTACAATAAGAATAAAAATTGAAAACAGAAGACTTATCTCAAAAGCTGTTTAATAGGGGTGAATGAAATATGAGAATTGCCATTATAGACGACGAAAAACCGGCGAGAAGCGAGCTGAAGTATTTACTTACAGAAAATAGAGAAAATCTAGAAATCCAAGAAGTCTCCAGTGGGGAAGAAGCTTTGAAGTTGTTATTTAAAGAGGAGTTTGACCTCTTATTTATAGACATAAACCTTGGAGACATAAGTGGAACTACAATAGCGAAGACGGCTAGAAAAATTAATCCCCAAGTAGAAATAGTTTTTGCCACTGCATACAATAATTATGCAGAAGACGCTTTTGAAGTCGAGGCTTTAGATTATTT
>JAEZYW010000068.1 GCA_023418835.1 Bacillota bacterium
CATTACCATATCGAAAATAAAAGTTGCCGACATAGAATATGCCACATCGATATCCTTTGCCTCTATAACCGGTGCAATAGCTGCAATCGCAGATCCACCACAAATCCCAGTTCCTGCAGAAATTAAATTAGAGAGTTTCCAATTTAATCCCAACATTCTACCTATTAAATAACCTCCCCCAAAACAAGTCAGAAGAGTAAAAATCATTACAGATAGAGATAGTTGACCTATATTCAAAATTGTAGTTATATTTAAACTTGCCCCTAGGAAAATAATTGCCAATTTTAAAATCTTCTTAGATGTAAATTGGATTCCTTTATTAAAAATGTCTTCTTTTTTTCTATATCTATTAAAAAATATTCCTATAAATAAAGCGATTACCGATGCGCTAATTAATGGCATTGGCAAAAGACTTTCTATGATTTTTGCAACAAAAGCGATTGACACTGCCCATAAAAATCCTGGCAGTATAGAATACTTTACTTTTTCCATATCTTTAACTCCTTATTTTAATTACATTTTTATTTTCTCACATATACGTGCTAAAATGTAGGTATTAATAGGAATTGCTTAATTCGAAAAAATAATGAGGTGAACATGGACTTAAAATTAGAAACTTTTTTGGTTTTATGCGAAACCATGAACTACAGAATAGCCGCTGAAAAATTGCACTTGTCCCAATCTTCTGTTACAAAACAAATACAGGCTTTGGAAAACGAATACGGAGCTAAGTTGTTCCTTTACGACGGGCAGCGTCTTCATAGAACTGAAAAGTCTTACATTTTAGAAAATTACGCCTTTTCTCAGCGTTACAACTATAATGAAGTTTTAGAAAAGATGAAAGAAGTTCCCAAGAAGACTTTAAGGATGGGCATGACTAAAACAATTGGGGATTTCTTTTTAATGGGTCAGTTGATGGAATTTCTAAAAAAAGAAGATATAGATTTTACTTTGATCGTAGACAATACTGTGCATTTGCTAGAACTATTAGATAATAATTTAATGGATTTTTTAGTCATTGAGGGACTATTTGACAAAGAAAAATACGACTATAAATTGCTTAAAAACGAAAATTTTATAGGAATATGTCACGAAAGCCATCCATTTGCAAATAAAAAACTTTCAATTGGAGAGGTTTTAAAGGAATCTATAATAATAAGAGAAGATGGATCTGGAAGCAGAAAGATTTTAGAAAACAGTCTAAGTGCACTAGGATACTCCATCAATGAATTTAATAGAAGAATATCTATTAGCAGTATCCATTTAATAAAAAAGTTGCTAGAAGAAAATTTGGGCATCACATTTGCCTATGAAGGTTTAATTCAAGAGGGAGACCATTTGTCAACCTTTGAAGTTTCTGGTCTTACAAGTTTCCACGAATTTAATATAGTTTTTTTAAAAAATACAAAGGGAGGAGAATTGGCAAAGGAATTCTTTAAATTTCCATAATAATACATTTTTTATTGGGTAGTATCATAGTAAACAGACCATTTGATTATGCTCATTACCATTAAGGAGGCTACTATGAATAATAAAATTGGAATTGTACAAATAAACGACACCCACGCCAATATCTTGCCCCATGGAGATGTAAGATATGGAAGTTATGGATTTGAAATTGAAAATATGGGGGGGGGATACCCCAGGTTAATGACTAAAATAAAAGAATATAAAAATAATAATCCCCATGGAGTCTTGGTTTTTGATAACGGGGATACCTTTCACGGAACTTATGAGGCTGTAGAGTCCAAGGGAGAAGTTATAATTCCTTATGTCAAGGCTATGGGAATCGACGCCATGACTTTTCATTGGGATTCAGCTTACACCCTAGACAGACTTAAAGAAATTGGAGAGAAATTAGAATATCCTATTCTAGCTGCTAACGTATATTTCGAAAACAAGGATGAGTTAATTTTTCAGCCTACAAAAATTTTTGAAGTTAAGGGAATAAAAATTGGAGTTATTGGAATCGCTTCAAATATTATCAAGAAAAATATGCCAAAACCTTTTTGGGAAGGCGGAGAATTTACAAACGGAGTGGAAGAAACAAAAATCTGGGTTGAAAATCTAAAAAAAGAAGGTGTAGATTTAATTATACTCCTTTCCCACTTGGGTTATCCTCAGGACATTGAACTTTTAAAAAATGTAGAAGGAATTGATATTTGTCTTTCAGGACACACCCACAACAGAATTAGATTTGTTGAAAAAGTTGGAGAAACTTATATTATTCAATCTGGTTCATTGGCATCTTCCATGAGATTTTTAGAATTTGAAATGGAAAATGGAAAAATTGCAAATTTACACCACGAGTATGTTGTCTTGGATGATACCATAAAAGAAGATGGCGAGATCTTAGAAATGATTGACTCCGATTCAATTTTAGAAAAACACAAGGATTATCTAGATGTGGAAGTAGGAGAAAGTTTAATTGACTTGCATCGGGGAAGCTCATTTTACGGAACCATGGATTATTTACTCCTAGATTCCATGAGAGAAGCCACTGACTTAGACATAGCATTTTCTAACGGCTGGAGATATGGAGGAGCTATAAAAAAAGGTACTATAACTAGAAGAAATCTATATCAAATTGTCCCAATGGATCCTCCAATAATGACAGCAGAGATGACAGGAAAAGAAATTTGGGATATGTTAGAAGAAAATTTAGAAAAGACCTTTTCTTCAGAACCCTTTAATCAAATGGGGGGATATATTAAGAGAAATTCTGGATTAAAAATATTTTGGAAGTTAGAAAATCCTTACGGACATAGAATCCAAAGAATATTTGTAGGAGATAACGAATTAGACTTGGAAAAAGTTTATAAAGTTGCCTATGTAACGAGACAAGGGGTTCCTGAAACCTTTGGAAAAAAACACAAAGAATTTGGCGTTAACTCAATAGAAGCTATGGAGAAGTTATTAAAA
Organism: Bacillota bacterium; assembly: GCA_023418835.1. Taxonomy (GTDB): domain Bacteria; phylum Bacillota; class Clostridia; order Tissierellales; family Peptoniphilaceae; genus Neofamilia. The sequence goes on from JAEZYW010000068.1 coordinate 2,923, forward strand.
AAGGGAGCCTACGACAGAAAAGATTTAGAATCTTATATACCAGTATAAAAATAAAGTTTAGTGGAGGTAGATATGAAAATTTCGACTTTAGTAAATAATTATGCCGAAAAAAGTTCACCATATATGGGACAATTTGTAAATCATCTCCCTATGGGACAGTTATCTTTATTTTTTTTAACTGGAGATTTAGAAAAAGTAAAAAATTACTCTGAAAATTATGTGAGAACATCCTCAATTGATCCTTTGGAGTTGGTTGGGACAAAAGTAAATTCTTTAGATGACGTATTGGGGAAACGAGAATTATACGGAGATTTGTTAAGATATTTAGAAGAAGAAATCGATCATGAAAATGTGGAGAAATACATCTCCTATGTCTTAAATTCTTTTCCTTTGGGAATGTCTTCTGGATTATTTCACACCTTAATCCGCCTAAGTTTTGCTGTAGAAGGATATAAAGAGGATAAAGAATATTTAGAAGAAGTGAAAAGAGCCCTATCTTATTATGTTACTGGATATAGAGAAGCCGATTTGTTTTCTAGGGAAATTGAAGGAAATGAAATCATTTCTCAAATGAATTGTTTACTGGATGACCAAGAGATTTCTAAATTAATAGAAAACCAATCCTCTATGGGTCAGACAATGAAGGTCCTTTATGAAAGCGAAAAGTATATGGAATCTGGTTTTATTATAAAAGGAGACAAGGAAGATAAAGTAAATGCTCTTTTGGATTTAATACTCCCAGCTTTTATAAATTCTAAAGGTAAAGGAGATATTTTAATACTCCATTGTATAACTGGTCTCCAGGCATTGTTAGTCCTAGAAGAATATTTCTCGGATTTTGACACTGCTTTGGATATTATGACCACTTGTATAATAACCCATCTTATGACTGTAGATAATTTGGATTTAACTCCCGTCGAAGATGAATCTGAGATTTCCTTTGAAGATATTATCTCCAAAGGCACTAACTCCTCAGATGTTCACACCATTAAATTGACTTATTCGGCAAATAAACTTTTTAAGGACTTTCCTAGAAAAGATTTAAAAATAGCTGCAAATAAGAGAGTTGCAAACACTTAACTTTAAAAGTCTTGATAATTACGAAAAGTTGTATTATCAAGACTTTTTTTATTTCTTAAAATCTATACTTTGTTCAACTTCAAAGAAATTCTCCCAAGGATCCTTTCCTTTAAACGAATGGTATTCTTATTAAATATAAAAGATAGTTTAAATATTACTTTTTATTTTCGCTCAAAAGATCAAGTGTCGTTTTTATAAGAAATCCAAAAGGAAAGCCTATAATCAACATAGTTAAAGTATAACTAAAAGGATATACTCTCATTATGATACTTACCATTATGAGAAAAATAATGTAACTTAAGATAGCTATTTTCCACCAAAAAAATTTGTTTATAAAATGGGAAACTATGCCAAAAAATAAGGTGGAATAAGAAATTACAAATAAAAAAGTTAGTATGTCATAAAACAAAGGAAATTCTGTATCTAAGATAATTTTTTCGGAAGGAAAAAACATAAAACACCCCAATATTGAAAAAATAGAAAAAATAAAGCAAAAAAATTTATACATAGATAACCTCTTCATATTTGATACATAGTATTTTACATCAAAGATATTTAAATTTATATAAAAAGTATCGACCCATTCTTAATCAGGATTAACTGATACACAAATTATTTCACACTACCCTACCTTATAAAGACTTTTTTTATTTCTTAAAATCTATACTTTGTTCAACTTCAAAGAAATTTTCCCAAGGATCCTTTCCTTTAAATTTTATTGCTTTTTCAATTGTAATCTCATTGGGCAAAATTTTATTTAAATCTTTCCAATCAATGGGCCAAGATATTCCACCTTCCTTTCTGGCTCTTAAGGAATAAGGGCTTACGCTTGTCGCACTTCTTCCATTTCTGACCCAATCCACATAGATCTTTCCCTTTCTTTTCTCTTTTCGCATATTGGAAGTGTATTTATCTGGCCATTTTTGTTCCATAACCACTGCTATACTTTTAGAAAAATCTCTTACCTCATCCCAATTTGCCTTTGGCTTTAAAGGTACAACTATGTGATATCCTTTACCGCCACTAGTTTTTAAAAATGACTTTAATCCCAAATCATCTAAAATTGATTTTAAGTCTCTAACCCCTTCCCTCACTGTTTCTATATCCATACCTTCATCTGGGTCTAGATCAAAAACTATCATATCAGGCTTTTCCAGATTATCTATTTTACTTCCCCAAGTGTGAAACTCAATAGTTCCATATTGAACGGATTGTAGAAGTCCAATTTTATCTTTAAAATAAATATATTCTCCTTCTCCGCCTCCAGAATCCTCTATAGTCTCTTTGAAAATTCCTTCTAATTCTTCTTTCATATGTTTTTGATAAAAACAATCTTTGGAGATTCCGTCAGGGCATCTGAAAAGAGAAACCAATCTGTAGTCTAAATATGGAATCATCAATGGAGAAATTTTATCGTAATAATCGAAAAGGTCTTTCTTTGTATAATTTCCAATCATTTTTTTATCCGGACTAGTCAATTTTACAGTAACTTCACTGTCTAAATCCCCTTTTAATTCCCCATTTTCTTTAGCGTCGTCTATAGATTTTTCTCTTACGACTTCTTTTGCTTCCTTATCTTCTCTCAGCCCTTGAAAACTAGATTGTCTCAACAGTCCGTCATCTGTCCACTCTGAAAAGTTTACATTTGCAATAAGTTTTGGAGATACCCAAGTTGTCTCTTCATTGTATCTCTTCTTCGGAGGATTGGACAAAGGAGAAGTTTTTCTTATTAATGGTTTCAATTTTTTCATTATATCTTGTGCAACCTTTTCGGAAAAACCTGTACCAACTCTCCCTACGTATATCAATTCCTTTCCATCATATGTTCCAAGGAGTAGAGAAGAAAAAGCTCTGATTCTATTTTCAGTTTGAGTAAATCCTATTATTATAAATTCTTGACTATTTTTGCATTTAACTTTAATCCAATCATAATTTCTTCCACTCTTGTAAATTCCATCTTTTTTCTTACAAATAACCCCTTCGTATCCATTTTCGCATACGGTTTTTAATATAAATTTGCCATCACCAGAGATATTTCTACTGAAGCTTATGCTTTTACCTTCGTTTTTCTTAATTATTTCTTCTAATAATTTTCTTCTTTCTTCCAAAGGTTGTGTAACTAATTCTTTATCATTATAATTCAATAAATCAAATGCCATAAAAACAGGTTTAGGACCTTTTTTGGTTTTAATATAATTTTGTAGACCTTGGAAACTGCTTCTTCCTTCCTTATTGACAACAATTTCTCCATCAATCACTCCCCTGTCTTTCCAATTTTTAAATTCCTTTACTAAATCTGGGAACTTTTCAGTGTAGTCTTGATGATTTCTAGTCATAAGTTTTACTTTTCCATGATTGATATAAGCTAGTAATCTATAGCCGTCATATTTCAGTTCGTATATCCAATTGTCTCCAGTAG
>JAEZYW010000194.1 GCA_023418835.1 Bacillota bacterium
GAAAGAAACATATAACCTCCTTCACCATTGAGATATTCCATAACTACTTTTAATTTAAATTCAAATGTGTATGATTTTGACATACAAAAACCCCCAAATCCTTGTCCGGATTTAGGGGTTCAGTTCAAAATATTCTAGCGGTTTATTCATCCAAAGTATAAATCTCTATAGCTTTGGGTATTATAGTAATTTTAGAAGGGAGAGGAGAAGCTGCATCTCCATCTAAGTCGGTTTTAATTTTCACATCTCCACCGTCAATGGAAACGGATTTTGTTCTAAAATATCTTATCATTTCATTTTCTAAGACGTTACCAGTAATTAAGTCTGGCAAAATTCCGATTTTTTCAAAGAGACTAGATTCCTTTAGGATGAACACATGTAAAAACCCGTCGTTTTTCTCGGTGTCTTTGTTTATTAGAGTTAATTTAGATAAAGCAGCAGACATTAAAACTACTACGTGGCTAAAGTCTCCTTCGATTTTTTCATCGTCAATTTCAATATTCATGTGATAATGGGAATTTTTTACCGCATCCCTTGCAATATTGAAAGCATAAGCAAAGACAGAAAAAGCAGTTTTTTCTTCACTTGGCGTGTTATGTAATGATTCTGGCACATCTCCAATTGAATAAATCATATTAAAGGTTTCGTCATTTGACTTTCCAATATCAATAAATTCTGTTTTATTAAGGTTTAAGGAGTTAATAGCATTTCTGGGGTTTTGAGGAAATTCCATAATTCTAGACACTCCGTTAAAAGTGCCCCCTGGTATAGCGCCCAGTATTGGTTTGTTATTGCAATCTCCATCTATTATCCCTTGGACTACTTCATTAACAGTTCCATCTCCTCCAATAGCAAAGACAGAATGAATTCCTTCCTCACATGCTTTTTTTGCAAAATTTACAGCATCCCCTGCTTTTTTAGTGGGCATGACAAAAACATTATCAAACTCATTGTCTAGTCTGGTTTTCAATAATTTCGATAATTGTTCAGTTTTTTCATTTCCAGCAACGGGATTATAAATTATAACAGCATTTTTCATAAATACTCACTCCTAAGCAGTATTACTATTATATCATACTGTAATTTTAACTCAATGACATTGGCAGTGTCCAATTATGAAAATTTATTTCACAAAAATCCGGATAATTATAAGCTATCCGGATTTTTGTAATCTATATTAATTGTTTAATTTTGAAGCGACTTCTAACAATCTTTTTGTTTGGTGTCTCACAGCTTCTTCTATATCCTTAACAAAACCCTCTCTTGTAACTGTCCCAGAAGTTCCGTAAGGATTTCCTCCTGCTTCAAAGATACTATCATCACTATATCCTGTAGGAACTATAATAGCACCCCAGTGCATCATTGTTGTGTATATTGCATGGATAGTTTCTTCTTGTCCACCGTGGTCATTTTGAGCAGAAGTCATTGCTGAAACAACTTTATTTAAAGTTTTTCCTTCTCCCCAAATGCCGCCTTGTTGATCTAAGAAAAATTTCATTTGTGCTGTAACGTTACCGAATCTAGTAGGGGAGGAGAATAAAATTGCATCTGCCCAAACTAGATCATCGCTAGTAGCTTCTTCCACATCTTTTGAATCTTCTAGATATTTTGCCCATCCTGGATTTGGATTTGACGTATCCATTAATTCTTTAACTTTTCTAAGTCTAACCTCAGCTCCGTTTTTTTCAGCTTCATCCTTTGCCCACTTAGCCATTTGAAAGTTATTTCCTGTCATACTGTAATAAACAATTAAAAGTTTTGTGTTTTCCATTGTTATCTCCTTTTACATTTATAATAAACTTTAAAAAATTATCGTCTAGTATATATGTACCAAATAAACAGATACTTAAACAACTTATCACTAATTAATGATAAAATAATAAAAATTTTTGTATTTATTCCATAAATTGTGGGATAATGTATAAAATAAGTAATGAGGTTTGATATGAAAAAAGTAATAGCATTTGTTTTCTTAATAATTTTTCTAGGATTTTTATATTTTGTAAATGGGTTTTATGGAAATCCAATTTCTAAGGAGATATCCAAAATGTCTACGAAAAATTACGTTGAAAAAAATTATTCAAAAGATTATAAATTTTCTAAAATTGAATATAATTTTAAGACTGGTAAATATGAAGTAGTTTATAAAAAAGAAAACTCTTTGGATGAATATTTTAGCGTGTTTACAAATTCTTTTGGTAAAATTGATGACGATAATTTTAATTACACTGTTAAAAATAAATGGAATACCTATATCAGATTAAATTCTGATATACAAGAAAAAACTGATTCCATACTAAGGGAATTATTAAGCAAAGATGATAGAGACTTTGCATATATGGGATTTCACTATGAGGAATCTTATGAAAATAAGCTGACTTTAAATCAGAAAATTGATATAAAAAATCCACCATTAGATTTAGAATTAGTCCTTAATAAACATTCCAAAGAAGTTAGTTATAGAGCTTTAGCTGAGCTTCTAGTTGAAGTCGACAGATTATTGATGTCGAATAACATAAAGGCAAGTTATTACAACGTGACTCTTAACAGTGAAAATACTTCTGATATGGGAGATTCTGAAGTATATGTCTATCGGCTAAAATATGAAGATTGGATAATTTATAAAGATAATTTAGAAAAATTGGCTGAATTCTTAGAAGAGTATCGCAAAAATTGGGATGAAGAAAATGATGTTAAATAAAAAAATTACACCTTTAGAATTTAAATCTAAGGCATAATTTAATAGAAATTACAAATCTGTCCTACATTTTCGAACTAATTCCCAAGGAATAAGTTC
>JAEZYW010000213.1 GCA_023418835.1 Bacillota bacterium
AAACGGGGTCTTTGAATGTACTGTCCCCACCTTTAGAGGAGACATTATAATAGAAGCAGACCTTATTGAGGAAGTGGGAAGAATTTTTGGTTTAAATAATATTAAACCCACTCCAATAAAATCTGCAATGACCAGAGGTGGAAAGCCTTACTTTAGAAAAGTTCAAAAGGAATTAAAAACTGCCTTAAAGGGAATGGGTTACAGCGAATTGCTTACGTATTCTTTCATAAGTCCAAGCACATATGACAAACTCATGATTCCCAAAGGAGACAAGAGAAGAGAAAATGTAAAAATTATGAATCCCCTTGGGGAAGAATATTCTGTTATGAGGACAACTCTCCTTGGAAATATTTTAGAGGTTATGAGTAGAAATCAAAATAGAAACATTGATGAGATGCTGGCATATGAAATTGGCAACACTTTTTCACCAGAATTAGACGAAGATGGGATTCCAACAGAAGCCCTTAAGTTTGTTATTGGAGCTTATGGGAATAGAGATTTCTTCTATGTGAAAGAGACTTTAGAAAAATCCCTTGAACAGTTGGGAATAAGTGATTATTCCTTTGAAAGAGAAACTGAAAATGAAATCTATCATCCAGGTAGATGCGCAAAAGTTTTTCTAGATGAAAAGGAAATGGGAACTTTTGGAGAAATTCATCCATTAGTTATGGAAAATTACGAATTAAAAAATAGAGTAATAGCCGGGGAATTTGATTTCAATTTAATAGTAGAAAAATCTACTGATGAAAGGGAATATAAACCCCTTCCAAAATATCCAAGTTCTGATCGAGACCTTGCAATAATAATTGATGAAAATATAATGATGTCTCAAGTGAAAGAAATTGCTAGTAATATAGCAAAAGACTTGCTAGAGGATTTCAGCGTATTTGACATATATACAGGAAAGCAAATTGAAGAAGGGAAAAAATCTGTAGCATTTAATTTGAGATTTAGATCCCATGAAAAAACTTTAAAAGACGAAGATGTTAATAAAATTGTTGAAGAAATAGTTAATAGCTTGAAAGCTGAATTAAATGCAATATTGAGAGATTAATGTGAGAATAGGTAGACTTGTGTCTAACTTAGGGGTTGATGAGAAATTGTCTACCTTCTTTGGGAGGCTAGCGTCTACCTTTTTTAGAAAGGGTGTCATCAGATGGAGAAAAATAGAGTTCGCGTAGAAATTGACGGAATAACTTTTAATGTAATAAGTGAAGAAGACGAAAGATATGTGCAATTCGTAACTTCCCATGTCGACAGAGCCATTCTAGAGACAATGAAATCCAATCCTAGGTTAACTAAAACTGAAGGAATTATTTTGGTTGCCGTAAACCTTAAAGATCAGTTGGAAAAAGAAAAGAAAAAATTAGAAGATTTTAAAATTAGTATAAAAAATGACGACAATGCAAGGAAACTCGAAAGGTTTGAGGAAGTTCAAAGGGAGCTTGAAGAACTTAAAAAAACCAAAAACGAAAACGAAGAATTAATTGAAAAATATAAAAAAGCAGAAAATTTTAGTTCCAACAGATTAAAAGAGGAATCGGATAAATACAAAAGTGCTTTTAACGAGATTAGGTCTAAAAATGCAGAGTTGGAAAATTATAAAAAGGAATTAGAAGCTATTAAAAGTAAGTTATCAAATCAAGAGAGATTAAACTTTGAGAGAAATAAGGAGATAATCAATCTAAAAAGTACCATTAGAAACCTTAGGGAGGAAATCGAAAAGCTTGAGAAGTGATGTGGAACTTTTAGCGCCAGCAGGTGGAATGGAATCTTTAATCGCAGCCATACAAAATGGTGCAAATGCCGTTTATTTAGGGGGCCAGCGATTTAGTGCGAGAGCTTCGGCTAACAATTTTTCAGATGAGGAATTGGCCGAAGCTACTCTTTATGCTCATTTTAGAAATGCAAAAATTTATGTCACTGTAAATACAATTCTAGACGAAAGGGAATTGGAAAAAGCTGTAGACTATATTTATTACCTAGACACAATAGGGGTTGATGGGGTAATCGTTCAAGATCTAGGCCTTGCAAAAGTTATAAGAGACAACTTTCCCAACTTGGAACTCCACGGCTCTACTCAAATGACGGTAAACTCTTTGGAAGGATCTAAATTTTTAGAAAAAAATGGTTTTTCTAGAGTAGTTTTGGCTAGAGAAACTCCCCTTTCTGAAATTAAACTTATTCGAGATAATCTAGACATTAAGATTGAAGCCTTTGCCCATGGAGCTTTGTGTATAAGCTATTCAGGGCAATGCTTAATGAGTTCTATGATAGGAGGGCGCAGCGGAAACAGGGGAAGATGCGCCCAACCTTGTAGAAAATCTTATGAAATAATAAATAAAGATGGAGAGCCTTTAAACAATTCAAGGGGCTATCTTTTAAGTCCCATGGATTTATACACCTTAGAAAACTTGGAAAAGTTAATCGAAGCAGGTGTGGACTCGATAAAAATAGAAGGTCGAATGAAACGCCCAGAATATGTGGCTACAGTTATAAACGCCTATAGAAAAAAGATAGACGGACTGAGCATAAAGGGCGAGGAGAGACTTTTAAAGCAAGCTTTCAATCGAGGCTTCACAAAGGGAATTCCTTTTAATGCCTTTGGGAAAGATTTGGTAGACACCACTAGGCCAGACAACAGAGGGGTAAAAATAGGAGAAATAACGGATTTCAAAAATAAAAAAGCCATCGTAAATTTATTTGAAGAATTAAGAGAAGATGACATTTTAGAATTTGAAACTCCAAAAGGAAGAAAAACTTTAAAATTAAATAGAAATTTTTCAAAGGGAAAAGTGGAGATTCCAGTTTATTTTAACATTGAAAAAACTGGGGATCTTAGAAGGATCCAAAATGTAGAACAATTGGAAAGAGCTAGGATTTCTTATTCAGAAGACAACAAAAAGAAGGGGATTTCCTTAAAACTAACGGCTCATTTGGGAG
>JAEZYW010000222.1 GCA_023418835.1 Bacillota bacterium
GGTGAGAAGAGAATGCAAGATTCTTACAGTTTAAGATGTATTCCTCAAGTTCACGGGGCTTCAAGAATGGCATTTGAATATGTAAAAAAATCTGTTGAGACAGAACTCAATGCAGTCACAGACAATCCGCTAATTTTCCCAGGGGAAGACGGGGCTTGCATATCTGGTGGAAATTTCCATGGTCAACCAATTGCAATCGCAATGGATACATTAGCAATCCTCGTTTCAGAAATTGCAAACATATCTGAAAGAAGAATTGAAAAACTGGTAAACCCAGCTTTATCTCATGGACTTCCAGCATTCCTAGTAAAGCATGGGGGAATAAATGATGGATTTATGATTCCTCAATATGTAGCTGCGGCTTTGGTTTCAGAAAATAAAGTGTTATCTCACCCAGCAAGTGTAGATTCAATTCCAACTTCTGCTAACCAAGAGGACCACGTTAGTATGGGAACAATTGGAGCTAGAAAAGCAAGAACAATTGTAAACCACGCACAACACGTTATTAGTATTGAGTTACTTTGTGCAGCTCAAGGTATGGATTTTAGAAATCCTGAGGATTTAGCACCTGCAACAAAAGAAGCTTACAACACTATGAGAGATCGAGTAGATTTTATGGAAAATGATGTCATTTTCTATCCAGATATGGATGAAGCTTTTGATATAATTCAAAGTGGAGAATTACTTGATAGAGTAGAAAAAATAGTGAAGGTAAAGTAATATTAAAATTAATTGGACAGGAGTGATTTCATTCCTGTTCAAAATATAAAAATTAACAATTGGAATATAATGTATAAGGGTATATACTCTTAGTGTAAAGCAATGACTAAAAATGATATTTATTAGGAGGAAGCAATGAAGAAGGTTTTGATGGCTGAGGTAAATGTTAGTGAAGGAACGAATTTGGACTTAGTTGAGCAAATCAAAAAAGAAATGATTAGCGTTGAAGGCATTGATGTTGTAGGAGTGGAGCCTGATGCTGATCATAACAGAACAGTGTTTACTTATAAAGGAGATCCTGAGAACGTTTTAGAGTCTACAAAAAGACTTGTAAAAAAAGCTATTGAACTAATTGACATGACAAAACACAAGGGTTCTCATCCAAGAATGGGAGCAGTAGATGTGGTTCCATTTATCCCTGTCAGAGATATAGAAATAGATGAGGCTGTAGAAATTTCTAAAGAATTTGGCAAATATCTAGGGGAAGAACTTGGAGTGCCAGTTTATCTCTACGAAGAAGCACAAGAAAAAGAATATAGAAAATCTCTTCCAAAAATTAGAAAAGGACAATACGAGGCCCTAGAAGAAAAGATGAAGGATCCTGAGTGGGAACCAGATTTAGGACCGAAAGAATTTAACGCCAAAAGTGGGGCTACAGTTACAGGTGTAAGATTCCCATTAGTTGCTTTCAATATCAATTTAGATACTCAAGACCTAGAAATTGGAAAAGAAATAGTGAAATCCGTTAGAGCAGCCACAGGTGGATTTACCTATGTTAGAGCGATTGCTTTAGAATTAGAAGAAAAAAATCAAGTGCAAGTTTCTATGAATTTAATTAATTATGAAAAGACTCCAATTCATAGAGTTTATGAAACTATAAAATCAGAAGCTCAAAGGTATAACGTTAACATCGTTGACACTGAATTAATTGGACCTGTACCATTATATGCAATTAGAGACGTTTTAGATTTCTATTTGAGAATTAGCAAAGAGTTTTCATTAGATCAAATTTATTCATAATTTTAGGAGGGTAAATTGAATTACGTAGATGTATTAAATCAAATATTAGATTCAGATAACACTGTAGTAGGGGGAGGAAGTTCTGCTGCTCTTGCAGGTGCTATGGCATGCGGTTTAATTTCGATGGTTTGTAAACTTAGCACAAAAAAAGACTTTGGAATATCTCCAGAGGAACAGTTAAAGTACGCTAAGGAATTAGATGAACTACAAAAAGAGCTATTAGAAGGAAGCGTGAAGGATGTGGATGCATATACTACAATTGTTAACGCTTACAAGCTTCCAAAAGAGACAGATGAAGAAAAAGAAATTAGAAAAAAAGCTATTTCTGATGCTGGAGTTGTTGGAGCGACTACGCCAATGAACAACGGCTATTTAAATAAAAGAGTGCTTGAAATTGCAGAAATATTAACTGGAAATACTAATCCTGCTACGGAATCAGATTTCATTGTGGGAAAAGAATTTGCAAAAATTGGAATAAAAGGATGTATAATGAATATTGAAGCCAATACTCCTTTAATTAAAGATGAAGGAGAATTGACCAAATTCCAAAATGCAGTATCTGAATTAGAAGACTTAATAAAATAATGGAGGAAAAGATGAAGACAGATGTTCAAATTGCTCAAGCTGCCAGCCTAAAACCCATAACAGAAATAGCAAAAACCCTAGATATTAAAGAGGATGCCTTAATTCAATATGGTAAGCACAAAGCGAAAGTAGATTTAAAATATTTAGACGAATTAAAAGATAAAGAAGACGGAAAGCTTATATTAGTAACCGCAATAAATCCAACTCCAGCTGGAGAAGGAAAGACCACAGTAAATATTGGACTTTCCATGGGTTTAAATAAAATTGGGAAAAAAGCTATCTGTACCCTAAGGGAACCTTCATTAGGGCCTAGCTTTGGAATTAAAGGCGGAGCAGCGGGAGGAGGATACTCCCAAGTTGTTCCAATGGAAGATATAAACCTTCATTTTACTGGAGACTTCCACG
>JAEZYW010000227.1 GCA_023418835.1 Bacillota bacterium
GATTAACATTTTTGAAATTTGACTTAGTTTTGTCTCTGGACGCTTTCTTCCCATAAAAAATCCTCCTAATTAAGTTTATTTTACCTTAATCAGGAGGGCTTTCATACACAAATTATTTTACAGTCTCCCTTTAAGAGTGAATTAAAACTGCAATTATTCAGCTATTTCTAATTTGATCTGATTTTTATTTACTTCTCTTTTTTCTTCTTCCACCACAACATTATAACAAGTTCTACATAGGGGTTCGTATTCTTCTGCAGCTCCTATGAGAACCCTATCCCCTGAGTTTACCTTTCTATGACTTACCCATGCATCTGTACCGCACATTGTACAAACGGCGTGATGTTTATTTAAATAATCTGAAATTGGAAGAAGTTCTTTTACTATTTCAAAGGCTTCGCTATTGTAATCCATATCTAGGCCTGCTGCCACAATAGTAATTCCATTTTTAAGAATTTCTAAGAGTTCTTCTCTTACCTCTTCTGCATCACCAGCTAAAAATTGTATCTCGTCTATACCAATAACTTCTGGCTTATTTTTATGAACATCCTCCACCAGCTCTTCAATTCCAGAAACTCCAATTGCCTCCATGCCGTCTTCTCCATGGATAGTAATCATCTTCCCGTCCCTTGTATCCAAAGTGGGTTTGTAGGCTCTAACTTTATAGCCAGCTATCATAAATCTATTTAAATCTTTTTTCAAACTTGAAGTTTTTCCAGAAAACATCGAGCCTGTGTGTATAATTAATTTACCTTTATATTGATGCATAATTACCTCCGTTAAACTACAATAGATTATAAGTAAAATTTTTTTTATATTCAAGACTTGTAAATGTGTTTGAGATGTGATAGAGGAGTTACAAATGTTTACAGTTTAACGAATTCATTGAATCTTATTTAAAAATATTTTATAATGAACTAAAAGTGAGGTGCAACATGAAAAAATATAAATTTTTATCATTACTGTTGATATTAATTGTTTTACTCTCCGCTTGTGGAAGTTCCAATAAGTCTTCAATTTTTCCTAGGGATGAATATACAAATTACCCTGACTATGCTGAAGCGCCAATGGAAACTGCACCAGAATTGTCAGAGGAGACCTTCGATGTTGAGACTAATGTCTTGGAAAATAGAAAAGTTATTATCTCCTATTCTTTAAATATAGAAACTAAAGATTATGACAACTCTATAAAAAGTATAAATGAGCTTATTAAGTCCTATAAAGGCGTAGCTACCAGTATTCAAGAAGACAATTATAATACAAGATATGTGATTATGAGTGTTCAAATCCCAAGTGAAAAAGCCGCAGAATTTGTAGAAGATTTGAATAAAGTTGACACTTTACTCATTAGAGATAGAAATCTAAATAGTGAAGATATTACTGATAAATATACGGATACTGAACTTAGACTTAAAATTTTAAGGGAAAAACTCGAAAGATTAAATAGCTTGCAATCTAATCAATCTGATTTAGAGTCTTTGTTGGCTTTGGAGTCGGAAATAAGTGATACCATTTTGGAGATCGAAAGAATTGAAGGTTCTATAAGAGCAATGGATTCAAAAGTAAATTATACAGATGTCCAAATAAGTTTACAAGAAATTAGTTCCGTGCCTTACTCAGAAACCAGAGCTCCATTTGGCGATAGAGTTGCAACTGCTTTTACCCAATCAATCGACAATTTTATAAATGGACTACAAAGTTTTATTATTGGACTGATTTATATCATTCCAGAATTAGTTCTTTTATTGATAATAATTGGAGTTGTATTCTTAATAGCTAGACCAATTTACAGAAAATTTATTAAAAATAGAGTTCCCAAGAAAAAAGCTGGTTCTAAAATTAGAAGAACCTACGATAATAACTCAGACAAAACTACAATTGAAGAAATAAAAAAACCAGAAAATGATGAATAATATCAAAATCCCCTAGCCAATATGGACTAGGGGATTTTTTATTTCATAATGCTAATCATAAAATTTAATTTATATCGTCCTTTGTCTCTTCTAGCAGAACTAAGGCTTTCGTCTTCAAAGGTGGATACTCTTGATACTTCAATGTTTTCCGATCTAATGCCAGATTCCAAAAGCAGTTGTAAATTTGCATCAATCATGCTCAAGATAAATTTATTCCCCTTAATTTGGAAAAACTGATCTCTATTTCTAAAATCCCTAAAAGCAGAATATACATCCATATCGACTTCGTAATTTGCCATGTCAATGGAAGGTCCTAAATAAGCGTAAATGTCCTCAACATTGGAGCCGAATTCTCTAATCATCTTTTCGATTCCCTTTTGAGATATCCTCTTTACTGTGCTTCGCCATCCAGAATGAATTGCAACTTGGACTTTTTTTACAGGATCAAATAATAAAATAGGCGTGCAATCTGCAAATTTAATAACTAATGCAATATCTTTTTTATCAGTTATCAGACCGTCTGTTTCTGGAAAAACTTTGCCATAAAAGTTTTCACTTCCATTAGTACCATCGCAATATTCTATATTATCTCCATGTACTTGAACACCTGAATAGATTTCTATTGGGTTTTCTCCCATTTCTTCCAGTGCCAAATATACATTTTTTCTACCTTCATCTCTAGGAACTCTTTCTCCCAGTCTATAATTAGGTCCAGATATATAATTTTTAAGTCCCAAAGACTCTAACATTTTTGAATTCATTTAGTCCTCCACGTTTATGTTAACTAGATATATCTATACCCCAATTATTCTAATAAAATATTTAAACTCTTTTTCTACTTCCAGGTTTTACTATTTCCTCTCCCGCTTTACACATTGGACATTCCTCTTCCTCATATGTCTTTATGTCTAAATCGATTGAACCGTAAAGTGGGTAATCTCCAATTTTGTCCCCACCACTTCTATTTACTAAAGTAGCAATTCCCACTATTTCTACATCGTAGTCTTTAATAGCTTCAATGGCTTCTAGAGAAGACTTTCCTGTTGTTACAACATCTTCCACAATTAAAACCCTAGTTCCCTTTTCAAGAGAAAATCCACGTCTCAATGTCATTATATCGTTTTGTCTTTCAGTAAACATAGAAGGAACTCCAAGTTGTCTAGCAATTTCATAACTTACAATGACGCCACCTAAAGCTGGCCCAACTACTATGTCAATATCCATGTCTTTCACTTTATCTACAACTGGTTTTAAAGATTCAGCCGCAACATCAGGATACATCAATAATTTTGCACATTGTACATATCCATCGCTGTGTTTACCAGAAGTTAAAAGGAAATGTCCCTCCAATAAAGCGCCACAATCTTCTAAATTTTTTTTAACATCAACCATTTTCTTCCTCCTATTTATTTCCCAAAATATCTTTTTTCATTTCTTCTACTGCTAACCTAGCATATTCTCCTACGTTGTCTTCCCCATCTTCGTATTTTTTAAAGTTGAGAATTATCCCTCTGGATGAATTGACAACGCCTCCATTAAAATCGTTTAAATAATTTCTGATGTCTGCCGCTGTAGCTCCTTGAGCTCCATACCCAGGAATCAAGAAAAAAGAATTTTTATAAGCTTCTCTAAGTTCAACTGCTTCTTCACTTTGTGTTCCACCTGTTACTAAGCCTAAAGCTGAGTATCCAGATTTTCCAACGTAATCCCTTCCCATTTCTTGTAAACTGTCACCTATTGTGTAATAAAGTGGACGTCCCTTATGCTCTAGATATTCAATATCCTTAGCTCCAGGGTTAGAAGTTCGTAGAAGAACGAAGACTCCCTTTTCACCACTTTCTAAATAAGGAAGGTAAGGGTGAATGCTGTCATATCCAATGTAAGGGCTAAGAGTTACAAAATCAACTTCAAATTCTCCTTCAAAGTGAGCTTTTGCATACATTTTTCCTGTATCTGCAATGTCTCCTCTTTTAATATCTCCAATTACTAATATGTCTTTAGATTTTAGATATTCAATAGTTTTTATATAGGCTTTTAATCCTTCTATTCCACTTGCTTCATAATAAGCAATTTGAAGTTTAAATATTGCAACTAAGTCCCAAGTGTTATCGATTATTTCTTTATTAAATTGAAACAATCCCTCCTCAACACCTAGATTTTTAAACTTTTCAGGAAGATAATCAAAACTAGTATCTAGACCAACGCATACGAAACTTCTCTCTTTTACTCTTTCAAATAACTTGTCTATTATCATAACGTCCTCCAAATATTATTTTGCCTAAAAAAATAGCCCATAAATAATAACGTCAAAGACATTAAAATTTGGACTTTAATATTAAAAAAGATATCAAAATTATAAAAACTATGGCTATTCATTTTCCAGTCTCCTCTTAACTAAGTGGATAACATAGAATCTCCAAAGACTTTTTGTTATCCTTGTCGAACTCACGGATTCAACTTAAAGGCAATTTCTTTGAATATAATAGCACTACTATAGATTAGTGTCAAGATAATCAAATAAAAAATAGCCGAATTTCAAAACGGCTATTTTATGCGTATTATACAATCTAATGCAATCTAGTTATAAACAATAATAAGTATGGTGGAGCCGGCGAGAGTCGAACTCGCGTCCGAAAACCCATCCACAACAGCTTCTCCGAGCGCAGTCATTTATTTTTTATTCGGTACAAAACTCCAAAAGACAGGATTTTTATACTATAACGTCATTAGTACCCTCTTTGTTATGACGTCTCACAAAGATTCGTTTCCATAAATTTGACACTCACTCTAGAATAATGGGAGTTCTAAAGGGTGATTGCTGCATTTAGGCAGCAAATGCTAATTCGTTATTGTTGTTGTTTATTTGTTTTGAGACTTTTATCGTTGTTTCTCACAACGACTCGCTACCGTTGATTCAAAATCCCCGTCGAAACCAATTTCGGCCCCGTTTTTAAAATAAAGGGGAAGATATTCTTCCCTATGTAGCCGTACCCTACTCTCGATGACATCCTCCCGATGGTACACAAGTAGTTAACTCAAACCAGGCTACCTTACGGCACACGGAGAGACATCCCTTAGTGCTGCTTCCTCCCGGACCTGACACGGTTCAGGAGCTCCCGTTGCGTAAGACCCAATCGTCAACGCCACTTTCCTGCGGCAAACTCAACAAGATGGCACCTCGATGTAGGTATTCGATCCTGCTCTAGCGGATTGCAGGTTACAAGGCACCGCTACTTCCCCATCTAGTACGGCAAATTTTCTACTGGCGGAGAGGAGGGGATTTGAACCCCTGAAACAGTCATCCCGTTTACCCGCTTTCCAGGCGAGCGCCTTCAGCCAGCTCAGCCACCTCTCCAGTTTCAGTGCTTATTCATTTTACAACACTTTAGTCTTGTTGTCAATTATTTGAAAATGAAAGTATTTTCACAAAAGTCTCTAGTCAGATACCAAAAATTCTGTAGTCGATTCCATATTTTCCCAAATTTTTCCATCCGAACGATAATAATTAATAATCTCTCTTCCATCATCAAATACAATTATTAGCTTAAAAACTTCTCCCAAATTTATATTCATTGGATAATTGTTATAAGGCAAGACATTTCCGTTTGTAGGACTATCTTTAAAATCATCATAGGCATCTTCAATTCTCCAAAATTCTCTAGATACAATATCATTATATTTTGTTTCATCGATTCCAAAATAAGATGCTTTATAATTTTTACCTTGGATTTCTATCTTATCTACCCTTAGTGGTTCTATATCCTTAAGCATTAAATTAAGTTCAGCATAGTGGTAATTATCATTGTATTTTTCTTTTAATTTCATTCCCATAGATTGAAAATTCTCATAAAAATCCATTTTATCTGGGATTACATGGGCACTCCCATAAATTCCCATAATGTTTTCACCTTTAATTTTTTCATAAGCAGATATAAAATTTTTTGTTAACATTATCTCTCTATAATGGTAGTCATGCTCTCCCTGTCCATAAAATTTATATCCTTGTTCTATGCACTCTTTGGTTCGAAAATATTCTTCTGTGTTGTACATATCATTATCAAGCAAATATCTTAAATATCTTTGTCCTATAGAGTGTGCTTGATGTCCTACGTCAGTTCCGTGGAAAATTGTCTCTGGACAGTTTTCTTTAATTTTTACAAAAAAATCATAAATTTCCTTATTCCCTGAAGGGGTATCTTTGAAATTGCTAAAAATAAAATCTAAGATTTCATTATCATCTTCTTTCATCCATATATTGTAATATTGAGCAGTGTAATAAGGCACTTCTAAAAAAAGATGTCTCATTCCGTCATTATAATATCTTTGCCAATACTCAAACTCTGCTTCTAATATCTCTTTTTGACCATGGATTTCTCCGTATATATATAGTTGATTGTTGGGCTTTTCATTTTTAATAAAATACTTTTCGATATCAGAACTTTCACTGGAAGTATTGATATTTTCTTTATTGTTACATCCACTTAGTATAAATACAATTATTAGTAATATAGCTAATATCTTTTTATTTAGTCTCATGTCAATTCTCTTCCTTGTTTTGGAGTTCATATGCTCTTACTACGTGCTTTGCCAAAACCGCTGTTGTCACTGAACCCACTCCCCTAGGAACTGGGGTTATCAATTTAGCCCTATCTTTTACAGAATCCAAATCCACATCTCCAGCTAGATTTCCATTTTCGTCTACATTTATTCCAATATCAACTACAATAGCACCACTTTTTACAAATTTTTCATCTGCAAATTTAGGGCTTCCAATTGCCAAAACTAAAATATCTGCTCCCCTTGAAATGTTTTCAATGTTTTCAGTCTTAGAATGGCAAATTGAAACTGTAGCGTGTTCATCTAAGAGAAGCAAAGAAATCGGTTTTCCTACTACAGTGGATCTACCTATTACAACTGCATGGGCTCCTTCCAAGGAAACCCCATAATATTTTAATATTTCCATAGCTGCAACAGGGGTACAAGGTGCAAATGCACTTTCGTCTCCATATATCAGCTTTGCCATATTAATTGGATTTAGAGAATCTACATCTTTGAGAGGATCGATTAAATTGCCAATTTTTCTTCCATTTAAATGTATAGGAAGAGGATTGAATAAAAGGATTCCGTTGACTTTTTTATCTTTATTTAATTTATTTAATAAATTTATAAGTTCTTCTTCAGAAACATTCTCTGATAACTCAAAGCTTTCCCAATCAATACCAACGGTTTCCATCCTTTTAATGGCAGATCTTTCGTAGGACAAATCAGCTTCATTTTCTCCCACTCTAACAATTGCCAGTTTGGGTTTTTCTTTTAAACTCTCTACTTGATTTATTAACTCCTTAGTTAATTCATCTGCTACTGGTTTACCAAGCATTAATTTTCCCATTTAATCACCTAAAATAAAATAATTCTCGCAATATTAAAATAAATCATTAAACTCATTGCATCAACTATAGTCGTAATCATAGGAACTGCCATAACAGCAGGATCAAACCCCATTTTCTTTGCAGCAATGGGCAAAACTCCCCCAATAATATTTGATGAGTATATTGTAAATATTAATGTCAACACTATAGTCAAGGCCACATTAATGCCTTCGTTACTTATTACAAGAACCCTAAATAAAATTACGAATACTAGTATTACGACTATAATTGTGCTAACTTGGAGTTCTTTTCTTAAAATTTTACCCAGATCCTTGTCCTCTATCTCACCAGTTGCCAATCCACGGATTATTAATGTAGAAGACTGGCTTGATGCGTTTCCTCCTGTATCTGTGAGCATAGGCATCAATACGGAAAGTATGGCAAATTGTCCCAATAGATCTAAATTGGCATTAATTATAAAAGCTGTAATAGTTGCGCTCACCATCAAAATCATAATCCAAGGCAGTCTATTTTTTGCCAATATTCCAGCATTGGTCTCCAAATAAACGTCGTCATTTGGCGTTACTGCAGCCATTCTTTGGAAGTCTTCCGTTGTTTCTTCTTCTATAATTCTCAAAACATCATCGTAAGTTACTATACCGACTAGTCTTCCAGTTTTATCTACAACTGGTATTGCCAAAAATCCATATTTTGTAAATAAATCTGCAACATATTCTTGGTCATCATCTGTGTGAACGTAAATGACGTCTTCTTCCATAATATCAGATATTAAGAGATCTGGTTCCGATGTCACTAGCTTTCTTAAAGAAATTATTCCAATTAATTTTCTATTAGTGTCCACGACATAAGAGGAGTAAATAGTCTCTTTACGAAGCCCTACTTTATGCATATAATCCAAGGCTTCTTCGACAGTATAAGACTTGTAAAGACTCACATACTCTATGGTCATGACTGAACCGGCAGAATCTTCGGGATATCCTAAAAATTCGTTTATCAGTCTTCTTTCTTCTCTAGATATATTTCTAAGAACTTTGTTTACATACTCTGCAGGCATTTCTTCAACTAAGTCTACAATGTCATCAAAGAACAATTCGTCCATTATGTCTTTTATTTCTTTTTCTGAAAAATTAGTAACAATTTCAACTTGGGCATCTAAATCTAGATAAGCAAAAACTTGAGAAGCGCTCTCTTCAGAAAGCATTCTAAACAACAACAAAGCATAGTGTTTATCTTCTATATTACTTATTATTTCAGCAATATCTATTTCATTAGTATCTTTTAAAAATTCCTTTAAAGATGAATATTCTTTATTTTCCAACATGCGCAAGATGTCTTGTTCTTCATATTTAATTCTTTCATGAATACTTCTTTGCTCCATATTTTTACACCTCCAAATCTATATTGGCAGTATTAATGCAGCTATTGTAAAATATAGGATCAGTGCTACTGCGTCTACTAAAGTAGTTATAATTGAGCTGGACATTATTGCAGGGTCTATGTTGACTTTATCCGCCAAAATTGGTATAAGGCCGCCGAATACTTTGGCAACTATAATAGCAGCAAACATTGTAAGTCCAACAACTATTCCGATGTCTAAAGAAACTCTATCTATTATCAAAACTTTAGCCAAGGAAAAAATTCCCATAAAGCCTCCAACAATTAATCCCACTTGGAATTCTTTTGCCACTACTTGCCACTTATTTGAAAACTTTATTGTTCCCAAAGAAAGATTTCTAACAGCAAGTGTTGAGGATTGAATCCCTGAGTTACCACCTGCCCCTGTAAGCATGGGAATAAAAGAGTTTAACACCAAGTATTGGCCTAAAATCCAACTATAATTATCAATTATGCTACCTACAAAAATTCCCGAAATTAATAAGACCACTAGCCAAATAATTCTATCCTTTGCCAATTTAAAGGGAGATTCTTGGAGATAGGCACCTTCAGATGGAGTCATTGACGCCATTATGTGAAAGTCTTCTGTCGCCTCTCGTTCTAATACATTTAAGATATCGTCAACGGTTACAATACCAGTCATTCTGGTTTCAGTATCCACAACTGGCAATGCAGAAAAATCGTATTTGGAAAATACGTCTGCAACGTCTTCTTGGTCTGTATCTGTATGAACATAAATTACATCTTCCGACATTAAATCTTTAATTAAAACGTCTCTATCTGAGGTGACTAAATCACGCAAAGAAACAGCCCCTATTAATTTTTTATTAGGACTTAAAACGTAACAAGTATACAAAGTTTCTTTATCTAAACCGTGATTTCTTATATATAATAAGGCATCAGAAACAGTCATTTCAGCTTTCAATTCCACATATTCGATGGTCATAATAGACCCAGCGGAATCTTCTTTATAATTTAAGAATTGATTAATGAGTTGTCTTTCCTGGGAATCGGAATACCTGAGAATGTTCTTGACAACATTGGCTGGTAACTCTTCTAAAAGATCCACCTTGTCATCTAAATGAAGTTCTTTTATGATTGGATGTAGTTCTTCTATTTTTATAGAATCTACTATCCTTATTTTTTTATCTCTATCCAAATTTGCAAAAACTTCTGCAGCTATATCTTTGTTCAGAAGTCTAAAAACGATGATTAAATCCTTATCTTCAAGTTTATTAATAATTTCAGCTATATCTGCTATATGGAAGTCTTGGATATCTCTTTGTACAGAAGAATAGTCTTTCTTTTCTAAATATTCATAAATTCTTTCCATATTCACCTTCCTTTTCAGATAGTTAACAATTATCCAATTTGTACAATTCCTTTGACTTATATATTGTACTAGATAGAGACAAAAATTGACAGTTTTTCTTTTTAATACATTGATAATTTTGTGTATAAATGGGTAAAAAATGAGAAAGGAGGTAGGAATATGTATACAAAGATATTAGTACCAGTTGATGGTTCTGAAAGTTCTGATAGAGCCCTTGATAAGGCTATAAAGTTAGGGAACCAATTTGGATCGGAAATATACGTTTTAACAGTAATTCATGACGCCTACATAATGAGATCCACTTCAACTACTGCTCATTATGGAGTCGTAGCTAACCAAGCAGCAAACCACGAGATAATAAAAGTTACAAAGAAAATATTGAGTGATGCGGATAAAAAGTTTGAAGACTACAAATATCCACATTATTCAAACTCTGTGGTAGGAGATGCATCCCAAGAGATTTTAAACTATGTACAAAAACATGACATACCACTAATAGTTATGGGAAATAGAGGTATGGGAGCATTTTCTAGAACTATATTGGGATCTGTTTCTAATAAAGTCGTAAATGCCAGTCCTGTCTCTGTTCTTGTAGTAAAAGACTAGTCATCTAGATAATATAATATTTAAAATAATAATGGATAAGTTAATTATAAGGAGGAATGTTTATGTTTAATAAATTGTTAGTACCAATTGACGGTTCAGAAAGTTCTGATAGAGCTTTGGACAAAGCTATAAAATTAGGAAAAGAGTTTGGATCTGAGATTTATGTTCTATCTGTAACTCCTGAAGTCAATATGATGCGTTTTACTGCGAGTACATCTCAATACGATGCTACTGTAAATCAAGAATCCATCAATATTACTATGAATATCTTGGACGAAGCTAAGGAAAGATTTGCAGGATATCCTTTCCCTAACCACTTTAATTATGTAGTTGGAGATGCTGCTAGAGAAATATTAAACTATGTTAAGGACCAAGATATCAACTTAATAGTAATGGGAAATAGAGGTATGGGAGCTTTCTCAAGAACAATACTAGGATCTGTTTCCAATAAAGTAGTTAACTCTAGTCCCGTTTCAGTTCTAGTTGTTAAAGACGCTCAATGATATATTATGTATCAATAAATGCAGTAACTTTATTTACGTTTTTGTATGATAAAATTTCCGCCCAGAAAAAATCTTGGAGAATTAAAGAATCTCTCCTCCTTTGGTTAATTGTTCTGGGCGGTTCTTTTGGTGCATTAATAGGAATGAAGCTTTTCAGACACAAAACAAAAAAACCAAAGTTTATATTCACAACTTTGGCTTTTATAATAATACACTCTTTTTTAATTTATAAATTCATAATATAGTCAAAAATATCCAAAAACATATTGTTAGTTATAGAAATTTGCTCTGGATGAAATTGCACTCCATAGAGTTTTTTGTCTCTACATTCGATTGCTTCAATTATTCCATCTGGAGAAGTTCCAGCTATTTCAAAATCTTTTGCTAAATCCTTTATTGCTTGATGGTGGATGGAATTTACATAAATTTTGTCTGTTTCAAATATTTCATCTAAGAATTTTCCTTCAACCAAGTCTACACTGTGAATAAAATCATCAGCAGTTTTCAAGGCGACGTGGCCCAAAACGCCCTCAACTTGTGTAAAAATATCTTGATACAAAGTTCCACCTAACATTACATTCATAAGTTGCATTCCCCTGCAAATCCCTAGAATTGGAATACCCCTTTTTAAAGCGCTTTTCATTAAGGCGATTTCTATTTCGTCTCTAGCTAAACACGTCTCTGTTAGCTGGGGAAGGGGTTCTTCTCCGTAAAAGAAAGGATGGATATCGCAACCACCTGTCACAACTAAGACGTCAATTTTTTCAATGTACTCATCTGCTAAATCTAGATTTTCAATAAAAGGTATCAAAAAAGGAAGACCCCCAGCCTTTTCCACTGACCTGGGATAATAGGATATTGCCCCATCGTGATTAGGCAATTCTGGAACCTCAAAGTTTTTTGAACTAATACCGACAATTTTTCTCATATTTAAACCTCTTCAAATAAATTTAATGCGTAATTTAAAGCCTCGTTGACCATCTTGTAACTTATAGAATGAGCACAGTCGTAATGGAATGAAAATATCATATTTTCAAAATCCACTTTTTCTGACTCTAATATTTTTTGAAACCGCACCATAGTCTCTGGATATATCACTTCGTCAAGCTCTCCCACGAGGACTAACATATCTCGTCTACTAAAATTCATTAACCTATCCATTGGATTGTACAAATCGAACTTCTCCTTCATTTCATCAGTGAAGTCTTCAGAACTATCTTTTAACTCATTATAATTAATTATGGAATTAAAAATTATAGCAGATTTTAAATCTAAATCCCTAGCAAAAATTGCAGAAATAATTATTCCTCCCATTGAATGACCGCTAATTATAATATTTTTTTCTTCACTGTTTAATTCACTAATGGCAAATTCTTTTATCGAGTCAAATTCTTCTACAGATTGGATTACAACGTCAAACATCTCTTTATAAGATTCGTAATTATCTGCCCTTCCTCTAACCCCGTGTTTAACGACTTCTGGCAAAATAACTTGGAATCCATGGTAGGCAAAAATTCTACCCATGAGTTCATAAGTTCCTACATCGGAACTCCATCCGTGATAATAAATTATAGTTTTATATCTTTCAACCTCCCTTACAGGTCTAAATACGACTAAGGGAATGTTATCAACTTTCATTTCTAATCTTTCAATATTATAGTTTTTCATAAATACCTTCTCAATCAATTGTCCAATCAATCTTACTTTTGCCTAAAGATTCTAAAATATTATTAGTTTTGCTAAAATGTCTACATCCGAAAAAACCTCTATGGGCTGATAGCGGACTGGGATGGGGTGCTCTTAGAATAAAATGTTGTGGATTAGTAATTAATCTAGCTTTTTCCTGAGCAGATCTTCCCCACAATAAAAAAATAACGGGATCCACTCTTTTATTTAAAACCCTTATAACTTCATCTGTGAAAATTTCCCAACCTTTATCTCTATGGGAATGGGCCTCATGGGCTCTTACAGTTAAGACAGTATTTAGTAACATAACTCCCTCTTTGGTCCATTTAGTTAGATTTCCACTATCAGGAATTGGAACATCTAAATCGTCATATAGTTCTTTAAAAATATTTATTAAAGAAGGGGGTTTTTTTGTACCATCCATAACAGAAAAACTTAATCCATGGGCTTGCCCGATGTTGTGATAGGGATCTTGTCCTAAAATTACAACCTTTACGTCCTTATATGATGTGTTGTGAAAAGCGTTGAATATGTCCGCTGCTCTTGGAAAAATTAGTTTTTCATTGTATTCTTCTATTAAAAATTCTCTAAGATTCTTGTAGTAATCTTTTTCAAATTCGCCACCGATATATTCCATCCAATCGTTATTAATTATTCCCATAAATATCCTCCAATAAATACTCTATCACATTAGAGTAAATTTTAAAACATTGGAATGTAAAAATTCCCCTTAGGAATGTCCTAAAGGGAATATTTTAAATTAATTTAGTTTTAATTAACCAAGGATTTTTGTAACAACGCCTGATGCTACAGTTTTTCCACCTTCTCTAATCGCAAATCTAACTCCTGCGTCCATTGCGATTGGAGTGATTAATTCTACAGTGAAAGTAGCGTTATCTCCAGGCATAACCATTTCTACTCCGTCATCTAATTGGATATCACCAGTTACGTCAGTTGTTCTGAAGTAAAATTGTGGTCTGTATCCGTTGAAAAATGGAGTGTGTCTTCCACCTTCTTCTTTAGAAAGTACGTATACTTCTGCTTCGAATTTTGTTTGTGGTTTAATTGTTCCTGGTTTTGCAAGAACTTGTCCTCTTTGGATGTCTTCTCTTTGAACACCTCTAAGAAGAAGTCCTACGTTGTCTCCAGCTTGAGCTTGATCAAGAAGTTTTCTGAACATTTCAACTCCAGTTACAACTACTTTTCTAGCTGCATCTGTAAGTCCTACGATTTCAACTTCGTCTTGAACTTTAACGATACCAGATTCTACTCTACCTGTAGCAACTGTTCCTCTACCTGTGATAGAGAATACGTCCTCTACTGGCATTAGGAATGGTTTGTCAGTGTCTCTTTCTGGTTGTGGAATGTATGCGTCTACTTCTTCCATCAATTTAACGATTTTGTCTCCCCATTCTCCGTCTGGCTCTTCAATAGCTTTTAATGCTGAACCTACAACGATTGGAGTGTTGTCTCCGTCAAAGTCGTATTCTGAAAGTAAATCTCTTACTTCCATTTCTACTAATTCGATAAGCTCTGCGTCGTCAACTTGGTCTTCTTTGTTTAAGAAAACTACAATTGAAGGAACTCCTACCTGTCTAGAAAGTAAGATGTGCTCTCTAGTTTGTGGCATTGGTCCGTCTGCAGCAGATACTACTAAGATAGCTCCGTCCATTTGAGCTGCTCCTGTGATCATGTTTTTAACATAGTCAGCGTGACCTGGGCAGTCTACGTGAGCATAGTGACGATTTGGAGTTTCATATTCTACGTGTGATGTAGAAATAGTGATTCCTCTTTCTCTCTCTTCTGGAGCCTTATCTATGTTAGCGTAATCAATTTTTTCTCCTGAACCATATCTTTGGTTAAGAACATAAGTGATAGCTGCTGTTAAAGTTGTTTTACCGTGGTCAACGTGACCAATAGTACCAATATTTACGTGCGGTTTGTTTCTTTCAAATTTAGCTTTACCCATTATTATCCTCCTAATGATTTAAAATCTTCAAATTATTTTTATAATACATCATATTTGTGTTTTTTTCAACTCTTTAGTAACTATTTAGACGATCCTAGAACTTCTTCTTGGATACTCTTTGGAACTGGTGCGTAGTGGTCAAATTGCATAGAATAAGTTGCTCTACCTTGTGTGTTGGATCTTAAAGAAGTAGCATATCCAAACATTTCTCCAAGAGGAACGTAAGCTCTAACAACTTGTGCTCCTGCTACTAATTCCATACCTTCTACTTGTCCACGACGAGAGTTAATGTCTCCAATAACGTCTCCCATATATTCTTCAGGAACAGTTACTTCGACTTTCATTGTAGGTTCTAATAGTTGTGGATTACCTTTTTTAAGCGCATCTTTAATCGCCATAGATCCAGCAATCTTAAATGCCATCTCTGAGGAGTCAACTTCGTGATAAGATCCGTCATAAAGAACTACTTTAACGTCTAACACTTCATATCCTCCTAATATACCAGATTTTAACGCTTCTTCAATACCTTCGTTAACAGCTCCAATATATTCTTTAGGAATAGCTCCACCTACTATTTCGTTTACAAATTCATAACCTGAACCTTCTTCACCTGGCTCAACTTTAATCTTAACGTGTCCGTATTGTCCACGTCCACCAGATTGTCTAGCATATCTCATGTCTGATTCAGCTGGTTTTGTAATAGACTCTCTGTAAGAAACTTGTGGGTTACCTACGTTAGCCTCTACTTTAAACTCTCTTAGTAGCCTGTCTACAATAATTTCTAGATGAAGTTCACCCATTCCAGCGATTATAGTATCGCCAGTTTCGTCATTTGTATAAGTTTTGAATGTTGGGTCTTCTTCTGCAAGTTTTATTAAAGCTGCACTCATTTTGTCTTGTGAAGCTTTTGTTTTTGGTTCAATTGCAACTGAGATAACTGGTTCTGGGAACTCCATGTCTTCTAGTATGATTAAATCATCTTGATCGCATAGTGTATCTCCAGTAGTAGTATCTTTAAATCCTACTGCCGCTGCAATCTCTCCTGCATATATTTCTTCTCTTTCTTCTCTCTTATCAGCATGCATAAGCATTATACGACCGATACGCTCTCTCTTTCCTTTTGAAGAGTTATAAACGTATGATCCTGCTTTAAGAGATCCTGAATAGACTCTAAAGTAACATAATTTTCCAACGAATTGGTCTGTTACAATTTTAAATGCCAAAGCTGAGAATGATTCTGAGTCTGATGCTTCCCTAGTCTCTTCCTCGCCATTTTCATTAGTTCCCTTAACAGCTGGAATATCTGTTGGCGCTGGCAAGTAATCTATAATCGCATTTAAAAGAAGTTGAACTCCCTTGTTTTTGTATGAAGAACCACAAGTTACAGGAACCATTTTTACATCAATTGTTCCTTTTCTTATAGCTTTTTTAAGCATATCTTCGGAAATTTCTTCTCCATCTAAATACGCCATCATAAGTTCGTCATCAAAATTTGATACTTGGTCTATAAGATTTTCTCTATATTCTTCTGCTAAGTCTTTTAATTCTTCTGGAACATCTGTAATTTCAATATCAAATCCAGCATCGTCTTTGTAAATCTCAGCTTTCATTGTTACTAAGTCAACCATTCCAACGAATTTATCTTCTGCTCCAATAGGAATTTGAATTGGAACAGGATTAGCATTTAATCTGTCTTTTATAGTTTCAACTGAACGGAAGAAGTCAGCTCCTACTACGTCCATTTTGTTTATATGAGCTATTCTCGGTACCCCGTATTTATCTGCTTGTCTCCAAACAGTTTCTGATTGAGGTTCTACACCGCTTTTAGCGTCGAATAGAGAAACTGCTCCGTCTAATACACGTAGAGATCTTTCTACTTCTACTGTAAAGTCAACGTGTCCAGGTGTATCTATAATATTTAATCTATGATCATTCCACATTGCAGTTGTAGCAGCGGAAGTGATTGTAATTCCTCTTTCCTTTTCTTGTTCCATCCAGTCCATTTGAGAACCACCATCATGTGTCTCTCCAATTTTATGGATTCTACCAGTATATAAAAGTATACGCTCAGTTGTGGTAGTCTTACCGGCATCAATGTGAGCCATTATACCAATATTTCTGGTTTTCTCTAAAGGTATTTCTCTTGGCAAAATAATCCTCCCTTTAAAAATGAAGCATTACCAACGGTAATGTGCAAATGCTTTATTGGCTTCTGCCATTCTGTGCATTTCTTCTTTTCTCTTTACGCTTCCACCTAGTTCGTTAGATGCATCCATGATTTCACCTGCAAGTCTTTCAACCATGGTTCTTTCTCCTCTTTCTCTAGAGTATCTAACTAACCATCTAAGACCTAGTGTTTGTCTTCTTTCAGCTCTAACTTCCATTGGTACTTGATAAGTTGCTCCCCCTACTCTTCTAGCTTTAACTTCTAGAACTGGCATTATGTTGTTTAATGCTCTGTAGAACACTTCAAGACCGTCTTGTTCAGAACGTTGCTCAACCATTTGTAAAGCTCCGTAAACAATTCTTTGAGCTGTACCTTTCTTTCCATCTAACATAACGTTGTTTATTAGTTTTGTTATAACCTTATCCGAATATAATGGATCTGGCATAACCTCTCTTTTTGGTACATGACCTTTTCTTGGCACTTTTACTTCCCTCCTTAACCATTAAATAGTAAATTCATCGGTACTCGACACGTATGTCGTCAGCGCACAATGTTAATATATAAAATTAATGAATAACATATAGCACTTCGTTACGATATTAATACCTTTTATTCTTTGCCTTTTTTAGCTCCATATTTTGATCTAGAAGATTTTCTATTAGATACACCTGATGTATCCAAAGCTCCTCTAACAATGTGATATCTTACCCCTGGTAAGTCTTTAACTCTTCCACCCCTAATTAAAACAACACTGTGTTCTTGTAGGTTGTGTCCGATTCCAGGAATGTAAGCCATTACTTCCTCATCATTTGACAATCTAACTCTGGCAACTTTTCTAAGGGCTGAATTAGGTTTTTTTGGAGTAACTGTTCTTACTGCAACACAAACACCTCTTTTTTGTGGAGAATCTTGTCTAGTTGTTCTCCTTCTAAGTGTATTGTAATTAACACTTAAAGCTGGTGATTTGGATTTTTTAGTTTGTTTTTGTCTTCCTTTTCTAATCAACTGATTAATTGTTGGCATCTTGCACCTCCTTCATTAATTTTATATATTAACAAACCGCTAAAATTGCGGATTTGTAAGCAAAACAAATTTTCACACCATAATATTTTAACACCGCAATCCTTGGATGTCAACAGTAACTGTAAAATTGAAACACTAATTTCTGTCAATATCCCTTGCCTTGTTTTAATATTATCCTTGTGAAAATAGCTTAATAATTATAACACAACTAACTTCTTATTACAAACTTTTGAGATACTAAAATGTGAATTATTAAAAGACGAATTGTATTCAAATAACTCTTAAATACTCTAGTGAAATTTGTAAAAATATTGGGTATATGGATTACTAATAAATAAACTAGGAGGCCAAAGATGAACATTTATGATTTTACCGTTAAAGATACGTATGGAGATGATTTTTCTTTAGAAAATTTAAAGGAAAAAGTCGCATTAATTGTTAACACGGCGAGCAAATGTGGATTTACTCCCCAATTTGAAGGCCTTGAAAAGCTATATCAAGATTATAAGGCCAAAGATTTTATTATTCTGGGATTTCCTTCAAATCAATTTGGTTAGCAAGATCCTGGAAACAATGAAGAAATTAGGGATTTTTGTCAAATAA
>JAEZYW010000229.1 GCA_023418835.1 Bacillota bacterium
GAAAGAAACATATAACCTCCTTCACCATTGAGATATTCCATAACTACTTTTAATTTAAATTCAAATGTGTATGATTTTGACATACAAAAACCCCCAAATCCTTGTCCGGATTTAGGGGTTCAGTTCAGTACTTTGGAGGATTTTTAACAATTGGATTACTATTGAAGTTTGGAAGAGTGAATTGTATAATATACGTTATCGTGAAAATGTTTTCACGATGTACACAATATTGAGGAGGTATTTCTGATGGTTAGAAATAAAAAAATAGCACTATTATTAGTAGCTATGATGTTAGTTAGTGTATTTGTTGCATGTAATCAAGGTGGAGAAACAAAACAAGCAGAAAAGCCTGCAGAAGGACAGACAGAAACTGCTCCAGCAGAAACAGCACCAGCGCCAAGTGGAGCGGAAGGATTTATCTCTATAGCTACAGGCGGTACAGGTGGTACATACTATCCACTAGGTGGCGCAATGGCAACTATTTTAAATGGTACTGATATGGGAGTACAAGCTACAGCTCAAGCTACAGGAGCTTCTGTAGAAAACGTTGAATTAATTCACAATGGAGATGCTGAAGTAGCTTTTGTACAAAATGACATAGCTTACTATGCATATAACGGTATCGAATTGTTTGATGGAAATCCATACGAGGATATCAGAGGTTTAGCAACTCTATATCCAGAAGTAGTTCAAATAATAGCTGCTGACGGTTCAGGAATTGAATCAGTAGAAGATATGGCAGGAAAGAGAATTGCAGTTGGAGCACCAGGCTCTGGTACTGAAGTAAACGCAAGACAAGTATTAGAAATTCACGGATTAACTTATGACGATTTAGCTTTAGCAGATTACTTATCCTTCTCTGAAGCGACTGATCAAATTAAAAACAATCAAATTGACGCAGCTTTTGTAGTAGCAGCAGTTCCATCATCAGCTGTAACTGAATTAGCTACAACTCACGACATTCACTTAGTAGAAATCGCAGAAGATAAAGCTAATGAATTAATAGAAAAATATCCTTACTACACTTATTTAGATATACAAACTGAAGAGTACAGAGGATTTGAAGGTACGATTAAAGGCGTAGCAGTTCAAGCGATGTTAATAGCTAACGAAAATATGGATGAAGATTTAGCATACAATATTACTAAGAATATATTTACTAACTTAGATGCTGTTGGTGAATCTCACGCTAGAGGTAAAGACATAACAGTTGAATCAGCTCTTGAAGGTA
Organism: Bacillota bacterium; assembly: GCA_023418835.1. Classification (GTDB taxonomy): domain Bacteria; phylum Bacillota; class Clostridia; order Tissierellales; family Peptoniphilaceae; genus Neofamilia. Next base: position 1,232 of record JAEZYW010000229.1, read on the forward strand.
TGCCAATTGAACTACATCCAGGTGCACAAAGATTCTTTGACGAACAATAAAAAATACAAAACTAAAAAGGAAGGTATTTTTTACCTTCCTTCTATGTTAATTCTCATTTCCACTTTTGTCTTGATTTTTTATTTTACAAGACCAATATTAGTTTTAGAAGCTAGTAGCTACCCATCTCAGGAAATTTTACAATATTTTAAATTAAATGAAAGTTCAAAAATTGGAATTATTTATAAACATTCTGTAGAGAAAACTGAAACTAGTGAATGGTATAATATTAAAGATAAAAATCTTGTTTTAATGGAGCAAAGATATCAATCCCAAGGAGCTGGACTGCCGGCTAATTCCATTTACAAATTTGAAAAATATGAGAATGGATACAGATTGTATGATATTAATCTAGAAATGGATAATGTTATTTATAGAACTGGACAGGTTATTGCTGGTCATCAGATTGATTTAGGAGGTAAAAGGATAGAGTTTACTGAATTTTCCAATCCTGGTGAAGCAGTACTTTTTCGTCTAAAAAACGTAACAAATTTTGAATTTATTATATGGAGGTGTTTTAATGACAAAAGATAATGATAAAAGGGACATTATAGAAAATGAGTCTGGGGAGGAAGTCATCGTTGAAGGGGATTTGACATCCGAACCAGAAATTAATATAAAAGATGAAAGTGAACCTGAAATAATTGTAGAAGAGACCGTTATCTTAGAAGAAGAAATTGAGGAAGAACCAGAAATTATCAGTATTACTGACGAAATTAGCTCTGAAGATGTAGATGATTTAATGGCAAAGTATGACTTAGATACTTCAAAGCTAAGAAAACTTTCTGGTAAAATTGGACTTTTCGTCTCGATTATAGCAATTTTAATGAGTGCATTCCATTTGTGGACTGCTTGGCAAGGTACTCTTTTGGCAATGAAACAAAGATCATTACATATGATTTTTGCTTTTGTTATTGGATTTTTATTATATCCTGCAAGATCTAAAGAAGATAAAACGAAAGTAAATATTTTAGATTGGGTATTTGTGGCAATTTCAGTTATAGTCTGGGGTTACATATTCTTCAACGTAGAAGCAATTGCTTTAAAGGGTGGAAGAATGAGTCAACAAGATATGATCCTTGGAGCTATGGCGATTTTGATAACTCTTGAAGTTACTAGAAGAGTAGTGGGACCAGAATTGCCAATTGTTACAATAATATTTTTATTATACGCATACTTTGGAAGATCCATGCCAGGAATTTTAGCCCACAGAGGATTTACTATTACAAGAATAGTATCCCATATGTATATGACGACTGAAGGGATTATGGGTACGCCTTTGGGTGTTTCCGCAACATTTGTATTTATGTTTATTTTATTTGGCTCTTTCTTGGAAAAAACCGGAGTTGGTAAGTTCTTTATAGATTTTGCTTATGCATTAACTGGAAGTACAAGATCTGGACCAGCTATGACATCCGTATTGTCTTCAGGACTTATGGGTTCTATTTCAGGATCATCTGTAGCAAATACAGTAACAACGGGAGCATTCACAATCCCATTGATGAAGAGAACTGGTTATTCTCCTACTTATGCAGGTGCCGTTGAAGCAACTTCTTCCACAGGTGGACAAATTATGCCTCCAGTTATGGGAGCTGCTGCATTTATAATGGCAGACTTTACAGGATTTCCTTATATAAATATTGTAAGAGCCGCTATAATACCAGCGATTTTATATTATTTTGCTGTAGGTACAATGGTACATTTTGAGGCTTGCAAGTTGGGAATAAGAGGTGTTCCTAGAGATCAATTACCTAAGATGGGTGTGATTTTTAAAGAAACTGGTTATTTAGTTATACCATTAATAATTATTATTTATATGTTGATTGCTCAATATACGCCAATGAGAGCTGCATTTGTAGGTATCGTTTCAGCTGTGGTAATTGCATTAATTGCTAGTTTTATTAAAAAAGATAATTCCTTTACATTTAAGACAATACTAGACGCAATGGATTCTGGTGCGAAAGCTGCTGTAGGGGTAGCTTGTGCTTGTGCCTGTGCTGGTATGATCGTAGGAGTTGTTACTCTTACAGGATTTGGTCTTAGAATAGCTGAGGTAATAGTACAAGTAGCGAGAGGACAGCTAATTCCGACACTATTTTTAACAATGTTAACTTCTATAGTTTTAGGAATGGGGCTTCCAACTACTGCCAAATATATAGTTTTAGCTACAATGGCTGTTCCGGCGTTAACAAAACTTGATGTAAATCTAATGAGTGCTCACTTATTTATTCTATACTTTGGTGTAGTTGCAGACGTAACTCCGCCAGTTGCTTTAGCAGCTTATGCAGGAGCAGGTATTGCAGGAGCTAACTCAATGAAAACGGGGGTACAGGCCTTTAAGCTGGCCATCGGAGCCTTTATAATACCGTATATATTTGTTTTAAATCCCCACTTGTTAATGATTGACGGGGTTACAGGAACGACAATACATTGGATACCGTTTTTCCAAGCTGTTCCAAATATAATTACTGCCGTAATAGGAACAATTGGACTAGCCGCCTTTGTAGAAGGATATTTCTTTGATAGGACTAATGTATTTGAAAGATTGTTATTACTTGGAGGTTCTTTAAGTTTGTTAGTTCCAGGATGGATTACAGACGTAACCGGTTTAGCAATTCTCGTTATAATCGCTTTTATTCAAAGAGAAAGAAAAAAGAGAAGACAATATAGTTAAAATAAAGTCGCTGAGAAATCAGCGATTTTTTTTAGATATAATTTTTAAAAATATTGTCATTTACACTACACTTCTAATTAGATTCTGTTATAATAGTATAGTATGAAATTTTTAACAATATAGGGGGTACATATGACAATTGAATTTAACATGATTCAAACTATCGGTTTAGCCATTGTATGGCTACTAATTGGTAAGTTTTTAAGGGCGAAAATTAAATTTTTTCAAGATTTTGCAATTCCAGCGCCAGTAATAGGGGGCTTTTTATTTGCAATAATTAATCTAGTTCTTAGAACACAAGAAATTGCTTTAATTGAATTTGATGAAACACTGCGATCATTTTTTATGATAATATTCTTTACAAGTATCGGATTCAATGCGAGTATTAAAACGCTAAAGGCTGGAGGACCTATGGTTATTAAGTTCTTAACACTTGCGACAGTTCTTTGCGTACTACAAAATTTAGTAGCTATAGGACTTTCAGGAATTGCAGGAGTTGAACCAGGACTTGCTTTAATGACTGGATCTACACCAATGACTGGTGGACACGGTACTGCTGCGGGTATTGCTCCATTAATTGAAGAATCGGGAATAATGGGTGCAGAAACCGTTGCTGTTTCTTCTGCGACTTTTGGTCTTATTGCCGGATCTCTACTAGGTGGTCCAATTGCAAATATGCTAATTAAAAGAAATGATTTGGCTAGCAAGAAAAGACTTGAAGCTGAAGAGGGTATGTATGACGATACATTACTAGAAGATAAAGTTAATCCACTTAATGCAGACAGAATAAATATGGCATTTTTCGTTATTCTTATAGCTATGTTTTTGGGATCGTATATTTCTGCTTTCTTAAACGCTCAAGTTGCTAGATTTACAGAATTAGTTTCTTTCCCAGCCTACATTGGTCCTATGTTACTTGCCATATTACTAAGATATATTTCTGATAAAGGTGCTAATTTCATTCCAGTTCAAGAGGTGGAAGTTGTTGGTTCTGTCGGATTAAATATTTTCTTAGCCATGGCTTTAATGACAATGAGACTGTGGGAACTTTCAAGCCTTATCGGTTCAATGGTAATATTACTATTAGGTCAAGTTATACTTACAGCTCTATTCGTTATATTCGTTACTTACAAATTTATGGGTAAGAATTACGATTCTGCAGTTTTATCTGCTGGTCATATGGGCTTTAGCATGGGAGCTACGCCAAATGGGGTTGCCAATATGGAATCTGTTTGCGAGAAGTTTGTTTATTCTAAAATGGCATTTTTCGTCCTTCCAATAGTGGGGGGAATGTTTATAGATTTTGCCAATATACTCGTTATCATGGGATTCTTAACAGTTATTTAAAAAACAACAAAAAAATGAGGCTAGTTCAACTAGTCTCATTTTTATTATCTTTATATTAGTCTGCACTGTATGGTAGAAGTGCAACTTGTCTTGCTCTTTTTATTGCAGTAGTTACTTCTCTTTGATGTTTAGCACAAGTTCCAGTAACTCTTCTTGGTAAAATCTTACCTCTATCAGAAACAAGTCTTTTTAATTGATCCACATCTTTATAGTCAATTACACTGTTCTTATCTGCACAGAAAGCACAAACTCTTCTTCTGGGTCTAAATCTTCTTCCCATTATTTCCTCCTATTCCTTAAAATGGAATATCTTCGTTATCAATGGTATAGAATCCTTCTATATCGTCTAAGCTACTATCGTCTGCCGCACCTGAATAATTATCTTGTGGTGAAGATCCTTGTTCGTAATATCCTCCACCTCTGCTAGGTCTATTGCTATCATCCCATTCTAGAAATTGTACTCTATTTGCAACTACTTCTGTAGTGTATCTTCTAGTACCATCTTTGGCTTCATAGCTACCAGTTTGAATTCTTCCTTCAACAGCAACCAAACGTCCCTTAGAAACGTAATTGGATACATTTTCTGCTTGTTTTCCCCAAACAGTAATATTGATAAAATCAGCAGTAGGCTGATTTCTAGATTCCATTTCAGCTTTTTTCTCTCTTGACAATTGTCTGTCTACAGCCAGAGTAAATCTTGTAACGGCAGTATTATTACCGCTTGGCAAATATCTTAACTCTGGATCACGCGTTAATCTTCCAATTAGAACGACACTATTCATAATTTATTCTCCTCATTCTACTTATCAAGATTAATAACCATATGTCTTAGTATACTCTCTTGAATTTTCGCTATTCTGCTGAATTCCTTAACTGTATCCGCATCTGCTTTGAATTTAAACAGATAGTAGAAACCGTGATTATGGTATTCGATTTCATATGCGAATTTTCTATCCCCCCACTCCTCGATTTCTTCGATGGAGCCTGTTGATTCTATTATGCTTTTCAATCTCTCTACAGCATCTTTTCTATTTTCTTCTTCAACATCTGGATAAAAAATTACAATTGATTCATAATTTTTCATTTGTCACCTCCTTGTGGACTAATGGCCCTATAGGGCAAGGAAATATTTTCCAATTTTAAATTATATCAAAATATTCTTAAGAATACAAATATAAATAACTAGAAAATTTCTAATATATTATACCTTAAAAAGGGTATTAATACAAATAAATGGTAAGAAAATGTTATTGGGATATGATATACTTATATAGGTGATACTAATGGAAAGTTACAAAATAGAAGGAATAGAAAAATTCATCCAAATAGATGATAAGTATTATGGGGGAAATATTGAGATCTTAGAAAGAAATAAAGAATTATCAGATTTTTCTAAATCTCAAACTTCAGGTTTTTTTTGTTTAACAGATGTTTTAATTTATGAATTTAATAAACATTCCCAAACCTTAGGAACTTTGGGAAAGGCAGACTTAACATTAGAAGAATATGGAAAATTTTTAAGAAATTACATAAATTCCCAAGCTTATAGATTTTTGGGATTTGTCAGTGTAAATTCTATTGAAGATTATATAAAAAGACTAGGAAATAATAGGCGTATAGAGATAAAAACTCATTTAAAGAGAAATTTTATTTCTCTTTCTTTATTCAAAAAGTTTATAATTAGCGGATTAGAAAAGGACCATCCAATTATATTGCAATTGGGAAAAAGAGAAAATGACTTTCCAAAATACTCCTTAATTTTAGGCTTGGATGAAGAAAATTTAACCCTTTCTATGAGAGGGGAAAAAGTAATAATAAAAACTTCAGAGATTTTTAAACATGACGATTTAGAGTTAGGGCTTTTATATCTAGAAATCCCTGATTCATCAAAAGATAATGTAAATGTGGAGGTTGGCGAAATGGATTATACAGTAAAATTTGAAGAGTGGCTGAATTCTGAATTTATCGATGAAGATACTAAAGCAGAATTAAAAACGTTAGTAGACCATAAGGAAATTGAAGAAAGATTTTATCAAAATCTAGAATTTGGAACTGCTGGATTGAGAGGAAAACTTGGAGCGGGAACTAACAGGATGAACAAATATACCGTTGGTAAGAGTACCCAAGCACTTGCTCAAGTAATTGTCAATCACGGACAAGAATCCATGGATAGGGGAGTGGCAATTGCTTACGACGTAAGAAACTATTCAAAAGAATTTGCAAAAGTTGCTTCATCTATTTTGGCAGCCAATGGAATAAAAGTTTATATGTTTGAAGACATAAGACCCACCCCAATGCTAAGTTATGCCGTTAGGGAATTGAACACCCAATCTGGTATTGTAATAACTGCATCTCACAATCCGAAAGATTATAATGGATATAAAGTTTACTGGGAAGAAGGCTCTCAAATTCTCGATGAACACGCTGATCAAATTTTAGAAGAATTGAGTAAAATTGATTTTCAAGATATTTCATGGGGAGACTTTGATAAAAGCGTTGAAAACGGAAAAATTGAAATTCTCGGAGAAGATTTAGACAATAAATACTATAAAGAAGTTTTAAATATGTCCATCAGAGATGATATAGACAAGGGCGTCAACATAGTTTACTCTCCATTAAATGGTACAGGTTATATTCCCGTGACGACAATTTTAGAACGAAGAGGGTTTACAAACGTTCACGTAGTAGAAGAACAAAGATTGCCAGATGGCGATTTCACTACGGTGGGATATCCAAATCCTGAAGATGTAAAATCATTTGAATATGCAGAAAGATTAGCTAAAAAGGTAGATGCCGATGTCATTATAGCTACAGATCCAGATTGCGATAGGGTTGCTATGATGGCAAAAGATAACAGTGGAAACTATTTTCCATTTAACGGAAACCAAACGGGAATCCTTCTAATTGACTATATTTTAAATGGTTTGGATGAAAAGAAAGAAATCCCAGAAAATGGAGCCATAGTAAAAAGTTTAGTTACTGGAGAAATGGCAAAACCGATTTGCGAAAAATTTGGGGTATCTTTATTTAACACCCTTACAGGATTTAAAAATATTTGTGCCCTACCAAATGAGTGGGATAAGACAAATGAATATAAATTTATATTCGGATATGAAGAAAGTATAGGCTACACTTACGGAGACTATGTAAGAGATAAAGACGCCGTGGTTTCTTCAATGATGATAGCTGAGATGGCAGGTTATTATAAGTCTAAGGGTAAAACTCTTTATGAAGTTTTGTATGAACTTTATGAAGAATACGGATACTACAAAGAAAGACTTATCTCTCTAACCCTCGAAGGGGTAGAGGGGCAAGCTAGAATAAAGAGAATGATGGATTCCATTAGAAAAGAACCTGTTAAGGAAATTGGGGATATGAAGTTAGAAAAAATAACTGATTATTTAACTGACGATCCTGTTATTGGAGTCTCAAATGTATTAAAATATGAATTAGACGAAGGTTCTTGGTACGTTGTTAGACCTTCGGGTACCGAACCAAAGATAAAATTATACATTTATTCAAAAGATAAATCGGAAGAAAAATCTTTGGAAAAGATAAAATCTATCGAAGAGACAATTTTAGAAAGAATGAATGAAGTAGAGTGAAGCAGATAGTGTAAGTAAAGTGGCAAGGTAACTTGCCACTATATTTATTAGGCATTGACGGAGATGATTTAATGGGAGAAGAGAGATTAGACTATAGAGTTGAAACTATAAAAATAACTCTTCCAGTTTTTTTAGAACTTTTAGTTAGTAGTTTGTTTGGAATGGTAGACATGATGATGGTAGGAAATAGCGGTTCTCCATCTGTGACCACTCCTTCTTTAGCTGCTATTGGAATCACCAATCAAATGATGTTTATTGGGATTTCCATGGTACAAGCCTTGGCAACTGGTGGAACTACAATGATCGCTAGATACACAGGAGCAAAAGAAAACAATAGGATTGCACCAGTATTAAAGCATCTAATTGTCATTTCTTTTGTAATTTTAATTCTGCCCTTTATACTGGTAACCCAAATTAATGGGGCAGGGGTTATGAGATTAATTGGAGCTCAAGAAGATGCCATTGATATAGGATTTAGATATTTTAACATTGTAACTTTAGGATTTGTATTCCAAGCCTTTAATCTAACTGTTTTTTCTGCCATGAGAGGTACTGGGGATACAAAAAATCCAATGAAAATAAACTTATCAGTAAATTTACTTAACGTTATAGGTAATTACGTTTTAATTTTTGGAAAATTGGGTTTTCCCAAATTAGGTGTAACAGGAGCTGGAATTTCTACAACTATTTCTCAAATCGTAGCCAGTGTAGTAATCATTATTTATTTAATTTTTGGAAAACACGATTTAAAATTTAAAGTCATCGAAAAATTTACCTTCAATAAAAGCATATTAAAAAACCTTTTAAACATAGGAGGTCCAGCAGCTTTAGAGCAAGTAATTTTTAGGGTGGGTATTTTAATTTTTGTTCGTATCGTATCTGGACTAGGTACAGTTGTTTATGCAACTCACCAAATAGGATTGAATATTTTATCTCTTTCATATTCCCCTGGACAAGCCTTTGGTATTGCAACTACTACACTAGTGGGTAAAAGTTTAGGAGAAAAGAGAATTGACAAAGCTGAAAGGTATATAAAGGAGTCTAACCTCTTAGCCTTAGCTGCTTCGGGGGCTTTGTTTCTAGTATTTTTCTTTTTTGGAACTCATCTATCAGCTTTATACACACAAGATGCAAATATAATTTCTCAATCTGAAAATGTATTAAAACTGATGGCTTTTATTCAACCTTTCCAAGCAGTTACCTTTGTTCTGGGCGGTGGCCTTCGAGGCGCTGGAGACACTCTATCCACTTTAGTGGTGACTTTAGTAAGCGTAGTGATTGTTAGAATTGCCGCTGCAATTATTTTGGTGAATTTTTTAAATATGGGACTTATGGGGGCATGGATTTCCATGTTTGTAGATCAAATGACTAGGTTTATTGGAATAACATGGCGATATAAAAAAGGAAACTGGAAATATATTAAATTGCATTAATAATACAAGTATTTAAAACAAATTTTTTGATAGGAGTGATTTTATGAATTTGATAGTAGACATTAATCCTTATTTGATAAAGAATTATGAAATCCCACATTTTACTACTGATGGAGATGTAAGATCTGAAAATTCTTCAGAGGATATAAATGAAGGAGCTATTAACGCTTTTAGAATTTTAAATATGTTTAATGTAAAAAACAAAATATTTACTTTTTTAGGGGGTTCTACTGGCTCCGATTATTTGAATATATTAAAATCAGAAGGGGTAGATTATAATATTTACAAACTTAGAGATAAAACTGTCGAAAAATTGCAAATACACGATAGCTTGAGAAATTTAAACGTATTTACAAAAATTCCTAGAATTACCAATGAAGAATTTGATGATATATACAGCGAATTTTCCCAAGAGTTGGAACATAAGAACTTTGTAATTCTAACTGATTCAGGAGAAGCTCCTTACGAAGAAGAAGTCTATGGTAATTTTATTAATATGGCTTATAAAGCCGGAGTGCAAATAGGGGTTTCTGCCAATGTACACAATATTAGAAAAATCGTAGAAACGAAGCCATATTTAATAGTCTTAGATAAAGAAACTTTAGAAGAATACGCCCAAAATCAAATCAACTTTAATTGGGAAATAAATAAAGTTTGCAAAGGCTTGTTAGAGTCTGGAATTGGAAAAGTTATATACTACAATCCCAAGGGGAATCTACAATTATTTACAGAAGATTATGTTTACAACACCAACGGTGAAAATTCAGATTTTAACGAGGATTTTAAAGATAGAATACTGGCAGGATATGTTGCCGCAATGAATCGAAATTATGAAGAAGAGATGCGCCTTTCCATCGCCCTAGCCGTAACGGGGATAGAGCTTAAGAGAGAGACTCTAAAGAGGGATACATCTCAAATAAAAACTAAAATGAGAACTATTGAGGTCGAAAAGACTAATGCCTAAAGATGTAGTTAGAATTTTACACATTGGAGATATTCACTTAGGAAGAGAGTTTAGTGTAGACGGAATTTTAGGGAATAAAGCTAGATTGAGAAGTGAAGAAATTTGGCAGACTTTTGAAAACTCTTTGGAATTTGCAAATAACAACCAGACTGACATCGTATTAATTCCAGGAGATTTATACGAAAATTCCCATATAACTTTTTCTAGCTTGGATAGAATTGTCTTCCTATTTGAAAAGTACAAAAATCTTAGATTTATTATTTCTTTAGGAAATCACGATCATATTAGCGTGAAGAGTCAATACTTGAAATCCAAATCCCCCGATAATGTATATATTTTTGGAAGGGAGATGGAATTTATAGAAATAGGCAATACTAGAGTTTATGGATTCAGCTGGGAAAATGTTGAGTATAATTACTTTAATATGCCCACAATTGAATTGGATAAAAGCTACAATAATATATTGTCAATTCATGGAACCAATTCCTCAGTTACACAATATTTGCCTATTAATATCACTGAAATTGAAAATATGGGCTTTGACTATATAGCCCTTGCTCACATTCACGCACCTGGACAAGTGGGGGAGAGGGCATTTTATTCTGGATGTCTAGAACCTTTGAGCTTTACAGATGTGGGAAAAAGAGGCGGATATTTTTTAGAGATTTCTAATGGGAAGACTGTCTCTCGTTTTGT
>JAEZYW010000026.1 GCA_023418835.1 Bacillota bacterium
AATAGACGCTATTTATAAAATAAACTCTAGACCGAGAAAATGTCTAGAGTTTGATACACCATTTGAACGTTTTATACATGAATTAAATTTATTAAGCTAAGTGTCGCAATAATTATTGCAAATCAACAAGAGGAAAAAGATTAACATTGCACAATTGTAAAATGAGGAATGTAAATGAGAGTATGGGAAAAAAGAAATTTTGGAAATGATGAAAAGGCACGCAATAGAAAGTTAACAGGACTGGTAATGGCAAAGCTAATTTTAGACTACGATATCGATCCAGATAAGATATTAGAATATTTGAGATATTATGATGGAATGGTGGATATGTTAAGTGATTTAAATGATTTTTCATGAAAAATTAATATATTTATTAAAATTAAATAAAATATCGTTTTCCACTAGGAAATTATTTTAGGTATGGTATTATATTCATAGATATAATTAATCTGGAGGATTTTATGGTAATAGCCCACAAAAATCACAAAACTAAGCAAAAACAATATCTAAATGATCATCTAATTAATACAGCTAAAATGGCAGGAGAATGTGGCAAAAGTATAGATCAAGAAAACGTTTCTTATATTTTAGGGTTACTACATGACGTTGGTAAAGCTGATAAAAAATTTCAAGATATGATTGAAAATGATACTTCTGATAAGGTGAATCATTCCTCTGCTGGTTCAAAATATCTATTGAGCCTATATAAAGGGCTTTTAAATAAATATAAATCCGAATCAGAGTATATAAAAGAATATGTGCAAACTTTAATTTATGTAATACAGGCTCATCACGGATTGTTTGATATCCTGGGATACAATTCAAATAATGAAATTATTAGTAATATACAAAAAAGGATTAATTATGATATTGATAACTCGGCGTACAAATATAAAGAAGAAGTATTACCATTTATTGAAGAGCTAAATAAAATCGTTTATAAAAAAACGAGTAAATCTATAGAGGATTTTTTAGTAGCTGGGTATGAGGAATATAAAAATATTCTTATTAAACTAGATGCATTAGAAAAAAACGAAGAATCATTTTTTTATAGGCACATAATAATACGTTTATATCTTTCTATTTTAAAAAATGCTGATGTCTACGACACCATAAATGCATATGAAGACATTTTGTCTAGAAGAAGCAAAGATGAAAAGAAATCGAGTTTAAAGCAATATTTGGATAACATTGAAAATTTATATCTAAGCTTTGGAAAGCCTAAGACCGCGTTGAACAAGGTAAGGAATATTATATCTGAAGAAGTTTTAAAAAGATCTCTTTCAGATACTACTGGAGTTTACAGATTGGATCTACCTACAGGGGCGGGAAAAACTAATGTATCTCTTCGATACGCTATAAATCATATGAACGTTCAAAATAAAGAAAGATTTTTTTATATTGCACCATTTTTATCTATATTGGAACAAAATGCTAGTGAAATCAAAAAAATAATTAAGGATAATCAAAACATTTTAGAACATCATTCGAATGTAATTTCTAGACAAGAATCAAAAGACGAAACTATTGAAGACAATGCGAAAACAGCACAGGCTGAATATCTCGTTGAGTCTTGGGATTCAACAATAGTTTTGACTACAATGGTTCAATTTTTTCAAACACTATTTAAAGGAAAATCTGCAAATCTTAGAAGATTTTATGCATTGTCAAATTCTGTTATAGTCTTAGACGAAGTTCAATCTTTGCCAATAGAAGTGACACATATTTTTAATTTAATGATAAATTTTATATCTAAAGCTATGAACTCAACTATAATTTTATGTACTGCAACTCAACCGGTTTATGACTCTCGATATATTGAGCATAAACTTGTTTATGGTGGAAGTAATTCAGAGCCACCAGATATTGTCAAGTTAGATTCATCAGCATTAAATGTTTTTGAAAGAGTAAAAGTTTTTCTTTTAAATAATGGAAAAAAAACAACTATTAAAGAAATAGGAGACTTTATTATCTCTAAAGATCATGGTTCGATTTTAGCAATCTTAAACACGAAGAAAGCGGTGTTGAACCTTTATAATCATTTGAAAGAAAATTTTAGTGAAAATTCAGATGTAACAATTTACTATTTGTCTACTAATATGTGTGCCCAACATAGAAAGGATGTAATAGATGAAATTAAAAACAAATTGAAAAATGATGAAAAAGTTATTTGTGTTAGTACTCAGTTAATTGAAGCTGGTGTTGATGTTGATTTTGCTATGGTTGTTAGATCATATGCTGGAATAGATTCATTAATTCAGGCGATAGGAAGATGTAATAGAGAAGGATTAAATGAAAATAAAGGTGAAGCATATTTGGTTAATCTTCCACTGAATGAAGAGGATGTTAGAAATATACCATCTATAAAAGAAAAGAAAGATATAACAGAACAAGTTTTGATGAAAAAAAGTGGATTAATAGATATAGTGGCATTAAACGATGAGTTTTATGAGTTATATTATGCTAATCATAATGATAAAATGAATTATTCTTTAGAAAACAATATGGAACTTGTAGATATACTTTCTTTGAATAAATTTGAACAGAGAAAAAATGAGCAAGCTGGTAAGTTAGGTTCCATAGTACATTCTTTTAAAACAGCCGCAGAAAAATTTGATTTGATAAAAGAAGAGACAAAAGGAGTAATTGTTTATTATAAAGATAGCGAATCACTTATTAATGAGTTGTTTGATTTAGATAGAAAGTTTCATGAAACTTATGACAAAGAATTCCTTATAAATATTAAAAGACTCCTTAAAAAATTGCAAATATATACGGTAAATATTAATTTTAACAAAGATTTAAAACCTATGATAATTGAATTAATGAATGGTGATATTAAAATATTGACAGAAGGTTATTATAGTGAAGAAATAGGAGTTACTGAAGAGGCTGAATCTTCAGGATTTAGAATTAGCTAGAGGAGCGATTACGCTCCTCTATTCCAATATTATAAAAACAATACTTCAACCCACAAGAAAATCTTGACACTATCATTATAACAAAGCAGTAAATTTTTTACAAATGGCATTGACTTTAAGAAGATATATAATATAATAAATACAATGAAGAAAAAAAGGAGGTGAAAATATGAATTTTAAATCTAAACCCTTTTATATGAAATTAAAAGGAGAATATGCATTATTTACAACTCCTTCCACCAAGGGAGGGGGAGAAAAAATGAGTTACCAAATCCCTACAAGAGAGGCGCTTAGAGGTATAGCAGATGCGGTATATTTTAAACCAGTTTTTAAAAACTGCATTGATGAGGTTAAAATAATTAATCCAATAAGGACTCAAACCATGGGGTTTCGAGCATTGTTGAGATCAGGCAAAGCCGACTTAAATTATTACACATATTTAAAAGATGTGGAATATTTAGTTAAATATCACTTTGAATGGGATGAGAACAGGGAAGATTTAATATACGACAGAAATGAGATGAAACATCAAGAAATCATGAAGCGCTCTTTAATTAAAGGAGGGCGAAGAGATATTTTTTTGGGGACTCGCGAGTGTGTAGGATATGTAGAAAAAATTACAAAAGAAGAATATGAAAACACAAAAGGATTTTATGAGAATCAAAATCTATCCTTCGGAATAATGTTTCATTCTTTCATATATCCTGTAAAACCTGGCAGTGAACTAATATCTTGTTTTACAGAAACTAAAATGGAAAATGGAATTATTAAGTTCAAAGAATCAGAAGAATGTGAAATTAAAAATACTTTATCTAATTATACATTTAAGTATCCTGAAATCACAGTGCCTGTTGAGAAAGAATTAGAACAATATGATGAAATTAAGGAGGTGTAAAATTGACATTATTAAATGCATTGCTCAAAAGTTATGAGTATTCTGAAAAGATTGGATTAGTAGATAATCATAAAAATAATGAACCAGTATTACTTCCTATTTATCATAATAGCATGAAATCTGATGGGAAAAATATAATTATTGCAAGATTAAATCAAGATGGTAGTCTATTTAAAGCTGAATATTTAAATAAAGATGAGTCTATAGTTTTTCCTATAACTGAAGATTCTGTCGCTCGTTCTGGTAAAAATCCTCCAGCTCATCCTTTAGTGGATAAAATAGATTATATTCAATTCTCCGATAGCGTGGCTAATGATATGTATAGAGATGCTTTTCAAAATTGGTTCGACTATGAAAACACTGAAGAGGTTGGGAAGTTTTTAGAGATTATTAAAAATTTTGTAAATAACGAAAATATGTTAATTGATATTGTAAATGATATATATGCTACA
>JAEZYW010000075.1 GCA_023418835.1 Bacillota bacterium
CTCCATTGACGGAGACGGGGCTGCGGCTATGCGTTATACAGAAGTTCGTATGACAAAATTAGCCCAAGAAATGCTAAGAGACATTAACAAAGAGACAGTGGACTTTACCCCAAACTTTGACGAAAGCGAAATGGAACCCACTGTATTGCCTTCAAGATTTCCAAATTTAATCGTAAATGGATCTAGCGGTATTGCAGTTGGTATGTCAACTAATATGGCGCCTCATAACTTAAAGGAAACTATTGACGGAGTTGTGGCTTATATAGACAATCCTGAAATCACTGTAGACGGATTAATGGAACACATTAAAGGACCAGATTTCCCTACAGGGGGAATGATTATGGGGAAAAAAGCCATAAAAGAAGCCTACGAAACTGGTAGGGGAAAACTTCAACTTAGAGCAGTTGTGGATGTGGAACACAATAAAAAGAGAACTGCCCTTGTAGTTAAGGAACTTCCATACCAAGTTAACAAGTCTAGACTTATTTTAAAAATTGCAGAATACGTGCAAGAAAAGAGAATCGAAGGAATCTCGGATTTAAGAGACGAATCCGACAGAAACGGTATGCGTATAGTTATAGAACTAAAAAGAGATGCAATACCAGAAGTCGTTTTAAACAATCTATATAAATATACGGCATTGCAATCTACTTTTGGAATAATAAATATTGCCTTAGTAGATGGAGAGCCAAAGGAGCTAGGTCTTAGAGAATTAATTAAACACTATGTCAACCACCAAATTGAGATAGTGGAAAGAAGAACTAGATTTGATTTAGACAAGGCGGAAAAAAGAGCTCATATCCTAGAAGGATTGCAAATCGCCATTGACAATATAGATGAAATAATTCAAATAATTAGAAGCAGTTATTCTGATGCAGAAATTAAAGAAGAATTTGCCACTAGATTTGGATTATCTGATGTTCAATCCCAAGCAATTTTAGATATGCAACTTAAGAGACTATCAGGATTGCAAAGGGAAAAACTTCAAGAAGAATATGCGGAATTGATTAAGGAGATTGCAAGATTAAAAGAAATTTTAGCAAATCCAAATATTAGAAATAATATAATTAAAGAAGAACTTCTAGAAATTTCTGAAAAATACGGGGATTTGAGAAGAACTGCCCTTATGCCTGCAGCTGAAGAAATCAATTTAGCAGATATGATAACTGAAGAAGACGTGGTTATTACTCTTACAAATAAGGGATATATAAAGAGAATGCCAGAAGGAGCTTATAAACCTCAAAACAGAGGTGGAAGAGGAATCCGAGGACTTTCTACAAAAGACGGGGATTTTGTCTGCGAAATGTTTATCGTAAACACTCACGACAACATTTTGTTCTTTACAAACCAAGGTAATGTCTTCAATCTATACGGATATGAAATACCAGAAGCTGGTCGCCAAGCTAGGGGAACGGCTATAATCAATTTATTGGCACTGGATCCGGGAGAGGAAGTTTCTACGGTCTTGGCTATAAAAGAATTTGAAGAAGACAGCTACTTTACTATGGTAACTAGACAGGGAATAATTAAAAAGACTAGTTGCAGTGAATATGTAAACATGAGAAAATCTGGTTTAATTGCTATTAAACTAAGAGATGATGACGAACTTATCGAAGTTGAAATTACAGATGGAAATCAAGAATTAATTCTTTCAACTAAAAACGGATACTCCATAAGATTTGACGAAAAAGACGTTAGCCCAACGGCTAGAAACACAATGGGAGTAATTGGAATTAGATTGAGAGAAAAAGACGAAGTCGTCAACTTTAGTACTGTAGACGATGAAAAATTCCTAGCATCTGTAGGAGAAAATGGATATGGTAAATTAACTTCTATAAAAGAATTTAATATTCAAAATAGAGGTGGAATGGGAGTTATTAGCTACAAAGTTACAGAAAAAACTGGAGACGTAAGAGCCTCTCTCGTAGTTTCTAAAGAAGATCAACTTATGTTAATAACTGAAGAAGGGGTTATAATAAGAATTTCTGTAGACCAAATCAGCACCTTTGGAAGAAATACTCAAGGAGTTAAGCTTATGAATTTAAAAAATTCTAAAGTTGTAGCTGTAGCAAAATTTATAGGAGAATAACATGGCTTTTAAGAAAGAGATAATTACAAAAGAAGAAAAACCCAGCGTAATAAAACTTTACGGAGAGTTGGATATCTATGCATCCCAAGAGTTTAAAGACGATAGTATAAATTTGCTAAATCAAAATAAAGATGATATATATCTAGATTTCACTAATCTAGATTATATTGACTCTACAGGATTGGGAGCTTTAATTTCCATACTAAAAGAAGCACAAGAAATGGATAAAAAGATCTATCTAATCGAAGTGAACGAGAGGATAAGAAAATTATTTAAAATAACTCAACTGGAAGAAATGTTTGTATTTATAGGTGAGGATAATGAATAAAGAAAAATTTAATTTTGTAGTACCGGCAAAGGGGGAAAATCTCTCAATGGTTAGACTTACTACTTCTGCAATTGCTAGTAAGTCTAACTTTAGCATAGACAAAATAGAAGATTTAAAACTTTGCATTTCAGAAATTTGCAACATTATAATTAAAGGTGAAGCAAGTGAAGTTTTTAATATAGAATATTTACTAGGAGATGACGAAATCGAAGTTAGCATTTTAGATTTAACTAAACCTAAAAAAGAAATGGAAGATATTGAAATGAGCCGAATCATCATAAGGGCTTTAATTGAAGACATAACTTTTTCTCAAGATTCTATAAAAATAAGACTCACTGTATAAACTAGGAGTTAGATATGACAAACAACAATGTAGAGGAGAGACAGTTAGATCGAGAAGAACAAACTAGACTGTTTAAAGAATACAAAGAAACTAAAGACAAAAAAATAAGGGATCTACTAATCGAAGAAAATCTCTATATAGCAGAAATTTTGGCGAAAAAATACACCAACAGAGGCATAGATTACGACGACATTTTTCAAGTTGCCTCCATTGGTTTGATTTATGCTGTGGATAGATTTGATGTCGACAGGGGATTTCAATTTTCTTCCTTCGCTACTCCCACTATAATTGGAGAAATTAAAAGACACTTTAGAGATAAGGGATGGACAATTCGAGTTCCTAGAAGGATACAAGAACTTTCTAAGAGAATTAACAACGCAAAAGTGGAATTATCCCAAACCTTACAAAAATCTCCCACTGTTAGTGATATTGCAGAATATTTAGGCTCAACTGAAGAAGAGATTCTAGAAGCCATGGAAGCTAGCAAGGTATATTCCCCCCAATCTTTAGATTTGACCTATGATGGAGGAGAGGATTCCGACATAAGCCTTTCAGATTTAATCGGACAAGAAGAAGAATATTACGAAAAAATAGATAACAACGACTTCTTGGAAAAAGCCATGTCCATATTGTCTGAAACGGAAAAAAAGATACTAATAGACAGATATTTTAACAAGAGAACCCAATCTAGCATAGCCAAAGAATTGGATATCTCTCAAATGACTGTTTCTAGGCTAGAAAAGAAAATTTTAGAAAAAATGAAAAATGAAATAGAAAAAATAGTAGCACATTAAAAGAAAAAATTTTAACATATATATAAAAATTGATTAATTTTTTAATATTTGATAATATTGTAATATCAAATTTAGAAAGCGGGGACTGAATGGAAAAAAATCTTTTTGAAATGGATCTTGACAACGTTTGGATATCAGACGAACAGTCAGATGAAGAGACTATTGAATACTTTAAAGTGTTTAATAGTGAGATGGAAAAAATCTATCAATTTACTCTTGCCTATTACGAATACCTTTATGAAAAGAGGGATTACGGAAATGGGACTTTGATGACGATGCTGGAAATCCATGTATTGACAGATGTCAACGATGAGCCAGGTATTACTGTTACGGAAATTGCAAATAAGTGGAAGAGAACTACCAGTGCTATTTCTCAAATTATTAAGTACCTATATGATTTAGGACTTGTTTACCGAGTTCGGAATGAAGACGATGGAAAAGTAAACAATCTCTTTATAACTGATTTAGGTAAAGAATTAGTTCTATTGCATAAGCACTATGACAACATAGACAC
>JAEZYW010000171.1 GCA_023418835.1 Bacillota bacterium
TGCATATACACATCGAAACTTTAAGATACAGGTTAAAAAGAATTGAGGAAATAACCGAATTAGAGCTATCAAAAAGTAAGGATCTATTATGTATACTTTTAGCAATTGAAATAGAAAGACATTTATGACTTTCCATAAATCAATAGTCAAATTTTCTGTTTTATTCCTATATATTGTATAAGCCTTATCTAATATAATATTTCAAATTAAGGAGGTATTATAGATGGATAAACGTAAAGAAAAAATATCAGCTTTTGAACCAATGACCTTAGGTCTTGGGATCATTCTTGCGATATTGTCGGCTATTATTTGTATGCAAATTATCGGAAAAGTAGGAGTTACTCCAAATACATCTCTTATTGGGGCAATCGTTGCAATGGTTTTGGCAAGGATTCCCTCTGCAATGTTTAGTAAGTATAAAAGCTTAGAAAGACAAAATTATATTCAAACTATAGTTTCTGGTGCTGGATTTTCTGCAGCAAATTGTGCGTTTTTAACTCTAGCAATCTTTTATGTTATGGGAGAAACTAATTTTATTTTGCCTATGGCAATAGGTACTTCTTTAGGAGTGGGAGTATCTATATTTGTAGTAGGTAAAATGTTTGACTCTTCTATATTTCCCGCACAAGCAGCTTGGCCACCAGGGGTTGCTACAGCAAACGCAATACAAGCTGGAGACGAAGGTGGTAAAAAAGGAAGAAGGCTAATAGAAGGGTTATTAGCCGGTGCTGTTGCTAGTCATTTTGGCTTGCCTGCAGCAGGAATAGGTATTGTTTTTATAGCAAATATATTTTCAATGATCGCTTTAGGTTTAGGTTTAGTCTTAAGGGGATATTCAACACAAATATTTAATATTGACTTAGGTACAACTTATATTCCCCATGGAGTCATGATTGGAGCTGGTTTAATGGCTCTTATACAATCCATAATGGTTATTATGAAAAAAGATTCAGATAAAGATGATAACTTAAACATAACTGTTGATAGCGATAAGGCTAAAAAGAATTTAGGTCAAGCTGTTTTAATGTACATTGCTTGCACCATAATATTAGCTTTAGTTACAGGAGTTGTAAGTCGTATGAGCGCTCCTAAATTGATTCTTTGGATAATTTGGGCAACTTTTTCTGCTACTTCAGCAATGATGCTAGTGGGAATGGCAGCTATGCACTCTGGATGGTTTCCTGCTTTTGCTATTACAACTATATTTATGACAATAGGAATGTTCTTTGGATTTGATATAGTTTCATTAGCTGTACTAACTGGTTTTGTTTCCTCTGTAGGTCCATGTTTTGCAGATATGGGATATGATTTAAAAACTGGATGGATTCTTAGGGGAAAAGGCGAAGATAGAGAACACGAATTATATGGACGAAGACAACAAGTTATGATAGAAATTTTGGGAGGATTAATAGGAGTAGCTGTAGTTGTATTAACTATGAACGTCTATTTCCAACAAGACATTTTACCTCCTGTTAGTAGGGTTTTTGCTACTACTATACAAGCTGCTGCGGATACTGATTTAATAAGAACTCTATTAATTTGGGCTATCCCTGGATTAATAATTCAACTCGTGGGAGGCAGCTCAAGAATGGTGGGAGTCTTATTTGCTACTGGATTACTAATAAATAATCCGATATATGGTATTGGAGTTTTAAGCGCAGTAGTTGTAAGAATGATTTTTGGAACCGAGTTTATGGAAGTAAGAGATGCTGGTTTAATCGCAGGCGATGGTTTATATGGATTTTTCTCAGCTATGTTAAAAGCTTTGTTCTAAAGTTAGTCTATACATTTGAATCTGACTGAAAGGATTAATTATGTACAATATTGGTTTGATAAGAGTTGTTTCAATTTTTGAAGAAGAATTTTTAAACACTCACGGAAAAATAATTGAAAAAAACTTTACAGATATAAAAGTAGAATCACTAGCTATTGAAGACCAACCAGAAGGCATCCATGACGATGAGACAGAAAAAATCGCTATTCCTAAAATAGTGAATCTTGCAAAGAAAAATTTTTCAAATAAAGATGCAATAATAATCTCTTGTGCTGGTGATCCTGCTTTAGAAATTTTGAGAGAAGAAATGGATGTCCCTGTAATAGGTGCAGGAGAAAGCGCAGCCCTTCTTAGCAAAATTTATGGCGAAAAAGTTGGAATAGTAGGGATCACAAAAAATCTCCCTAAATCATATATTAAAATATTAGGTTCCAATATCGTAGGAAAGCCCTTTATAAAAGGTATAGATAGCACTTTGGATCTAATGAAAGAGGATGGTATAGACAAAGTTTTGCTCCACTGTAGAGAACTTAAAGAACTGGGAGCTGATGTTCTAATATTCGCCTGCACCGGTTTGTCTACGATGAAAATAGCGCCAATTGTAGAAAAAGAAATTGGATTAAAAGTTGTAGATTGCGTATATGCTGAAGCAGTTATGGCTCATGGGGCGTGTATAAGAAAGGATTTTTATAATGAAAATGTTAACTAAAGAAGACATAAAAAATCTCGTTATGGGAGGATGTATATTAGGCGGTGGCGGCGGCGGTTCAATGGAACTTGGACTCGAATTTGGATATCAAGCCATAGAGACAGCAGAGATAAATCTAATTGACATTTCAGAGTTAGAAGATGAAGATACTGTAGTCTGCGCCTCCATGGTAGGTGCACCTTCTGCAATAGAAAGTTTTGTAAGCAAATCAGATTATGAATATTCCATTAAAAAAATGCAGAAAGAGTTAAATCAAGAAATAAAAGGTATTTTCACCAATGAAAATGGTGGAGGATCTAGTATCAACGGATTCATGCAAAGTGCTTTAACTGGCATTCCTTTAGTCGATGCCCCAGCAAATGGAAGGGCTCATCCTACGGGGATTATGGGGAGTTTAAATCTCCATAAAAATAGCGATTACTTAAGTACACAAATATATTCTGGAGGAAATCCTGATATTGGGAATAATGTTAGAGGCGTAGTTTCTGGCAATCTTAATAGTTGCTCTAAAGTAATTAGAAATGCATCAGTAGTTGCAGGAGGTATGGTTGTTGTCGTTAGAAATCCAGTAAATGTTAGTTATCTTAAAAATAACGGAGCCGTTGGAGCTTGGAGTTTTGCAATTAATTTGGGAAAAGCATATTATGAAGCTTTAGATAATAAAGAATGTCCAATTGAAAAAGTAACGAATTTTTTAAATGGAGAAATCGTCACATCGGGCAATGTAAGTAAATACGAATTATTAAGCGAAGGTGGATTTGATATTGGAAATATTTACGTGGAAGATTGCGAACTGACATTTTGGAATGAATATATGACTTTAGATAAGAATAAGAGAATTTATACTTTTCCTGATTTAATAATGACTTTTGACAATAAAACTAAATTGCCCATAACTACAGCAGAAATTAAAGAGGGAATGGAGATAACAGTAATCGCAAGTAATAAAGATAACATTCCATTAGGTTCTCCAATGTTTGATAAGGAATTACTTAAAGAAGTTAGCGAAATAATTAAAAAAGAAATTTAAGGAGATATTCATGTTACTAAAAGAAGTTTTAAATATTTATGACATTATTGATACAGCAACAGTAAGTGGTGAAGATGTTAAATCTTATCTTAATAGTATCAGAGAAACAGAAATAGAAGTTAATACTATTGAAGGAAAACAAGGCTCTACAGATTTTATTAGAATAACTATCCCTGGGACAAATGGAAAAATAAAGGGCGGAGATGCCCCGACTTTAGGAATTCTCGGAAGATTAGGGGGAATTGGTGCAAGACCTGAAATGATTGGATTTGTTTCCGACGGCGATGGGGCTTTAGTTGCTTTAGCCGTTGCTGCAAAAATACTAGATATGCAAAATAAAGGAGATTTTTTAGATGGTGATATCATAGTTTCAACTCATATTTGTCCAAATGCTCCAACCCAACCCCACGATCCTGTACCTTTTATGGGTTCTCCCGTGGAAATGTCTCAGGTAAACGAAGAAGAAGTAAGGGGAGATTTTGACGCTATCTTGTCTATTGATACAACAAAAGGTAATAAAATCATAAATCATAAAGGTTTTGCAATCTCTCCAACAGTTAAAGAAGGCTATATTCTAAAAGTAAGTGATGACTTATTGGAAACTATGATGGTTACAACTGGACAATTGCCAAAGGTATTTGCACTTTCCCATCAAGACATCACACCTTATGGAAATGACTTATATCATTTAAATAGTATTTTACAACCTGCAACTGCCACTGATGCGCCCGTTGTTGGTATAGCCATCACTACTGAAACACCTGTACCTGGATCTGCCACTGGAGCATCTCATCCCATGGATTTAGAAGCTTGTGGAAGATTTGTTTTAGAGGTTGCCAAATCTTATGGCAAAAAAAATATAGATTTCTATGATAAAGATGAATTTAAAGCAATTTTAGAAAAATATGGGGATTTGAAAAAGTTCCAAACACTAGGTAATTAAAATGAAAAAACTCTTGGCTATAACAATTGGACAAGCGCCTCGGGATGATATGATGCAACAAATGTTGCCATATTTAAAAGATTTTGAAATTGTACAAAGAGGTGCCCTAGATGGTCTGTCTAAGGAATATATAATAGAGAATTTTGCACCTAGCAAAGGTGATTACATTTTAGAATCAAAATTAAGCAATGGAGATTACGTAAATTTTTCCGAGGAAAAAATATTATACAGAATTCAACAAATATTGACAGAAGAAGAAAATAATGTGGATTTGGTTCTTATGCTTTGTACAGGTGTATTTGAACATGAATTCAAAACAAAACATAGCATTATTTATCCCCAAAAACTAATTCATCCAATAATTTCACATTTAGTTGGAAATACAAAATTGGTCGTTTTAAATCCAAGTGAATCCCAAATTCCTCAATCTATGGAAAAGTGGAGAAAAGTAGTTAACAACGTATCGGCAACTTTTGTTTCTCCCTATGCTAATAACCCAAAAGAATTTGAAGATGCAGTTAAATTTATTAGTGAGGAAAATCCAGAAATAGTTTTTATGGATTGTATGGGATACACTGAGAACATGAGAGAATACTTTAAAGAAAAGACAAATAAAAGTGTGATCTTGGGCAATGTATTAGTAGGAAAAATTTTAAGCGAAAGGTGAAAATCTTTAGACATAAAACTTTATAAGACTTTAAAATTAAAAGGTAGTGTTGCAGAATGGAGACTGTAAAATAATTTGTGTATGAAAGCCCTCCTGATTAAGGTAAAATAAACTTAATTAGGAGGATTTTTTATGGGAAGAAAG
>JAEZYW010000200.1 GCA_023418835.1 Bacillota bacterium
ATTTAGTTTTTGGAATGTACGATCTTATGAATCTCGTCACCGGGGAAGAAGGAAGCGGAGAGGCGGTTTTAATACGGGGAGTGGAGCAACTGAATTCTCTGGATGTATTTTCTCAAAACAGATTTCAAAAAAATTACGAGGAACTTTCTTACTATCAAAAGAAAAATCTGACAAACGGTCCAGGAAAATTGACAAGATCCATGGAAATTACTAGAAATGACAATGAAAAAGATTTGTTGGAAGATGAAATCTATATTGTCGATGAAAATTTTAAAGATTTTAATATAGTAAGCTCTCCCAGAATCGGAGTGGATTACGCAGGGGAAGACGCTAAACTTCCCTATAGATTTTATATAGAGGGAAACAATTACGTATCCAAAAATTAGGAGGAATTATGAAAATAGGAGTATTTGCAGGAACAAAAGTAGACACCCAAATGGGAGTGGAACTTTTACAATCCAGAGGATTTGAAACTTTGTCATACCCTTTGGCGGCAACACCCCAAGAGCAGACTAATATGCAGTATTTTTCCCAAAGCCAGTTGGAAAATCTCGTGGAAGAATACGCCCAAGATGCCATTGCCAAAGGGGCAGAGGGGATTTTTATCTACTGCAATTCTTTAAGCTCTGCCATTGACTACGAAAAGATAGAAAAAAATATAGGAATTCCAGTAATCACTCCTTTGGAAACTTACAAAAACTTGCCAAAAGAAGTTCGAAACGTGGCAATTCTAGGAGCGAATGGAATTTCTGCATACAAAATCGATCAAATAATCACAAAACACAATCTGGATGTGAACACAATCTCCATTGGAAATCTTTCCATAGTGGAATCCATTGAAGAAAACAAAGCCCCAAGGGAAATAACCTCCCTTTTGAATTTAGAAGGATTGATTAAATACTTAGAAGGAATTAAAGACGAAAGATACAAAATCGACTCCATTATCTTAGGATGCACTCATTTTCCATATTTAAAGGAAGAATTGGAAAGATTGACGACATTAAATATAATCGATCCCGCAGAGGATATGATTAGCAAACTTTCATAATTTACTAATTGTTTATATTTATTCTGCGAATTTTGGGTATGTTAAAATAGCGAGGTGAAATATGACTTTTAGACAATACTTAAGAAGAATTAAAGGGCCTACTATAAAAGTGGCAATTACCTTTATAATAATTGGAATTTTAATTACAGGGATATTCGCTTTTAATTTGTTTGGATCTGCGGATTTTTTACAAGAAGTTGTAGATGAGATTATGGAAACTTTCGACGGGCTTATTGCAGATGATGGAACAATCAATCCAATTGCTTTAATATTGAATAATATTCGAGTTTGCTTTATAGCCTTTGGGATTGGCATAATTCCCTTTTTATATTTGCCCATATTAATACTCCTTGTAAATGCAGGGATTGTCGGTGCAATTTTGGGATTTTTCTCTTTGGAAAGCACATCTACATTGTTTAAAACTGTAATATTTAGAATTTTGCCCCATGGGATTTTGGAACTTCCAGCGATTTTTATAGCGTTAGCTTGTGGATTTTTACTTTGCCACACCATAACAAAAAGGATTTTAAGAAAAAACACGGATATGACAATTTCTGAGGTTTTAATAAACTCTTTAAAGACGTTGATATTTGTCTGTGTTCCCCTTATGATAGCTGCTGGAATAATCGAGGTTTTCATTACTCCCAGACTTTTAATGATGGTAATGTAATAATGAATAACAATTTGAAATCGCCTTAAAGGGCGGTTTTTTATTTTGAAAAAAAGAAATTTAAAAAATTTGAAAATTTCTTGTAGTCATAATTGCCTTTCATACGTTGTATATATAAAGGGAGAAAAATAAAGTTCAAACCTTTAAAATATGGTAACATATTAGTTGAAATTAAAACTAGGTGTTATAAAAATGCTAGCAATATATCTTTCTATGGTGGACACACCAAAGGAAAAAATGAAAGTAGAAAAGTTTTACAACAAATACATAAACTATCTACTCAATTACGCTTACAAATTTTTAAAAAGTAAAGAGCTCTCAGAAGACGCAGTCCACGAGGCTTTTATTTCTATACTCAAAAACAAGGACAAATACTTAAATTTAAAAGAAAATCAACTCAAACGGAGTGCTACTGTTATTTTAAGAAACAAATGCATAGATATCTTAAGAAAGGACAAAAAATACGCAGACATTCCCATGGAAGATGTGGAAATTTACTTAGAAAGTGACGAAAAATCCGTAGAGGAACAGTCGATTTTAAATGATGAGGTTGAAAAAATCCAAAGACACTTAAAAAACCTAGACGAGATGACAAAACAAATCCTCATTATGAAATACGTCGAAGATATGAGTTTAAAAGAAATTGGAGAAGAAATGAATCTCACCTCCAAACACGTGTCTACAAAAATTTACAGGGGAAAAGAAAAGCTGAAAAAACTTATAGAAAAGACCAGCTATTAAATATCAAGAAATAATTTAATTGATTTTGCTTTGATGATTTTAGAATTTCTATCAGAATCCTGCAAGAGGAAATTCGTCATTGACAGAACCTGCTACAAATTCTTATGTAAAATAGGCAAAACAAATAAACCTAAACTAAGACTAATAAATTTAGGTTAGAATTAAGCAATGCTAAAGAATCATCTTAAAAGTGAGGAACATAAGGTTCATCATCACGGAGGACTGCAAAAATTATGTTACACATCTTCCTGGAAACTGCACCTATAGCTGTTAAATGATGTTTTCCACGTGATTTAAGAGACTGATAATATATAGATAAAGCTGGATCTTTAAAAGCTGCAACAGTAGCAGCTAGCCAAATTGCTCTTCGAAGATAAGGAGAACCACGTTTTGAAATTTTAGTTTGATTCCCAATAAAATCACCAGATTGCTTAACAGCTACATCAAGACCAGCATAAGCAACTAGCTGTGGAGCAGATTCAAAACGAGAAATATCACCAACTTCTCCAATAATTATAGCACCAAGAACATCACCAATACCTGTAATAGTTGTGATAACTTGATTGGTTCGATGGAGTAAGGTGGAGATTTCAATCTCTAGTTCCTTTAATTGTTCTTCAATAAAGTTAATTTGGGCAATAATTTGTTTAATTTGAAAAGAGAAGGCACTTTTTGCAAATTTTACTCCGAAGGTACTAGAAGCAGACTCTTGTATTTCATTAGCTTTTGGGACACCAAACCGACCCTTACTCGCTTTTGATAAAAGCTCTGTAAGAGTATTTGTATCTACAGATAACATATCCTCAGGAGTAGGATATTTAGAGAGTAGTTCTCTTGAAGTAACTCCAAAGGTATCAGAAAAAAGTTTGGAGTATTCAGGGAAAACTTGATCTAAAAGAGCAATACACTTGCGTTTCCAATCAGAACATTCGTCTACCAAAGCAAGTCGATAACGAGATAATTGACGTAAAGCCATAATATCTTCATCGGCTAAAGAAGTAGATGAGAATTCACCGAAACGCATAATTTGAGCAATGATAAAAGAATCCTTAGAGTCATTCTTGGTTTGTCTAATATACATCTTTCTAAAGGCATCGGATTGAATAGGGTTAATAACATAAACAGTAAAACCTAGATCAATCAGATAAGAATAAAGACTAACCCAATAGTGACCAGTTGCTTCCATACCAATAATAGTATTGGAGGTATCAGCTTCAAACTTATCAAGCAAAGAAGTTAACTTATCACAACCAGCTTGAGAGTTTGAGAAGGAGATACTTCTATCAAGAAGCTTACCTTTAGAATTAGTAATAGAAGCTTCGTGGTTTTTCTTAGCAATATCAATACCAACATAAAACATAAAATCACCAGCTTTTAAAATATTAACAGATAAAGTCTAGGACCTCTCTACTTTACAACAATACAACCTCGTTAGATATTCAGTAACTAGGTACTATCCAGCTCATTCGTATATGGATGTAAAGAAGAGGCGTAACTCTTTTCAAGGAAGACTAGGCTTCAAGGAGGAATGCTACGACCTCTATCTGTACAATTATTATCTCATAAGATTTATGAGATAGAAAAGAAAATATAGTTTTTAAACTATAACTTTATTATACGAGGAGGTAGATATCAAAAGCAAATCTCCCAGCTCAATTCCAGAGACGTCACGCAAACTTAAAAAACCTATTCCAATGATAGCTAGAAAAATCCCCACCCATTGATAGAGTTTGACTTTTTTTCCAAGGGCCAAACCAATTAGAGGAACGACAACTACACTCATAGTGCTTAAAAAGCCTGCCTTGCCAATGCTAGTATATCGAAGTCCCATTTGTTGGGTTGTAATTCCCAAAAACAAAAATGTTCCGCAAATCATTCCACCTTCAATAGTGGCTCTAATATTACTGTCTTCGTTCCAAAATCGAATCTTTCCAGTCTTTTTGTAATTTCTATAAAGGACCATGGGAAATACTACTATGCTTCCAATGGACATTCTAAAAAAATTAAAAGTAAAAGGCCCCATGTTTTTTGCTCCCTGGGACTGGGCTATGTAATTTAAACCCCAGATTATTACTGCCGTAAGCAGTCCAATTATGCTGAGTATTCTAATTCTAGATGTATTTTCTTTCATTTATATCCTAATATGTCCTAACTTTTCTTTAATCCTATTCCTTTAAAATCTTGAATAAGTCCTTTCATTTCTAAAAGAGTTACAGCGGAACTCGCCTTTGATACAGTAATTTTTAATTCTTCAGCCAAAGAGTCTACGGTTTCAAAGCCTTCTTCGATTTTTTCAAGTACCAATTTTTCTTCTTCAGAAAGAGCCAAATCTCCTTTGAAACTTTCATAAGAGTACTTCTCTAGTCCAGGAATTACCGTTGTGATATCTTCTATTTCAATAAGGGGAATTGCTCCATCCCTTATGAGTTTATTAGTTCCCACGCTATAGACGCTGTTAATATTTCCCGGGGCTGCAAATATTTCTTTTCCCTGTTCTGCTGCCAATCTTGCTGTAATAAGAGATCCCGATCTCTCCTTTGCTTCCACAACTATAACCCCTTCAGATAGACCTGAGATTATTCTGTTTCGCTCGGGAAAATTTCTAGCAATTCCCTTACTCCCAATGGGATATTCTGTAATAACAGTTCCATTTTCATACATTCTGTCGAAAAGTCTAGAGTTTATTCGAGGAAACTTTTGATCAATTCCCGTTCCCAAAACTCCTATTGTATATGTATCATTATCTAATGCGATTTTATGGGAATAAGCATCAATCCCTTGAGCCATACCGCTGACAATGGTGCAATTTAACCTTGCCAATTCTGAAACAAATTTATCCACCACATAACTTCCATAAGCAGTACACTTTCTTGCGCCCACAACTCCTATCTTAACACCAGAAGTATCCAGAGGCAAACCTTTTACATAGAGAACTTTTGGAGGGCGTTCGATAAAATTTAATTCTACGGGATAATTTTCATCAAAAATAGTGATAACTTGGGTGCAGTGAGTGTTTATATCTTCTATCATTTTATTTATGTAGTCTTTATTTCTATTCTTTAAGATTTTCTCCACGCTGAGGGGATTTTTTCTGTGAAACTTTAAAAAGTCATCCTCTTCCATTTGAAAAATGTCGTCTAGATGGTCTAAAGTTAATATCTCGTCGTAAAATTTCTCGTCTAAATACAAGCTTTGCAAAAAAATTAAAACATCTCTATCTTCCATTATCTACTCCCCCAATAATTTCCATCTAAAGATGAACGATATCGAATTGCTTCTAAAAGATGTTCTTCCTTTATATTGTCTGAGCCTTCTAAATCCGCGATTGTTCTGGAAACTTTTAAAATTTTGTTGTAAGCCCTTCCGCTGAATTTGTATCTCTTAAAAGCCATCTGGATAATTTGTTTTAAATCCTTATCCAATTTTATAAATTTGTTAATGAGTTTGTCTGGAATTTGGGAATTTGAATAGATTTTCAAGTTTTTAAATCTCTCCAACTGCCTTTGTCTGGCAGCCTCTACTCTTTTTAAAATTGACGCAGAATTTTCAGCCTTTTCTCCAGAGGACAAATCCTCAAAATCCACAGGTTTTACTTCTATATGGATATCGATTCTGTCTAGTAATGGGTTGCTGATTTTTCCAAGATATCTGTTAATCTCTCCCGGCGAGCAGGTGCATTCGTGATTGGGATCTCCCAAATATCCACAAGGACAAGGGTTTAGCGAGCATAAAAATAAAAAATCAGAAGGATATTGCAATGTCGCATTCACTCTGGAAATATTCACAACACCATCTTCCATGGGCTGTCTCAAAGATTCTATTACCGGTCTTTGAAACTCTGGAAGTTCGTCTAAAAATAAAACTCCATTGTGAGCAAGACTGACCTCTCCTGGTTTCGGTATTCTTCCGCCGCCAATTAAAGACGCCGTAGAGGCAGTATGGTGAGGAGATCTAAAGGGTCTGTTGGTAATTAAACCAGAGCCTTGTAATAGTCCTGATACAGAATAAATCTTTGTAACTTCTATGGCTTCTTCAAATGTAAGTTTTGGCAAAATTGAGGGAAGTCTTTTTGCCGCCATAGTCTTTCCAGATCCTGGTGGTCCCAGCATTAAAAGATTGTGGGAGCCTGCAGCTGAAATTTCCAAAGCTCTTTTTAACATTTCTTGTCCTCGCATATCTTCGAAATCTAAAAGAGGTTTTTCTTTATTTAAAATTTCAAAAGAGTCCACAGCGTATCTAGAAACTTCTCCCTTTCCATCTAAAAAATCCACAACTTCGTTTAAATCTCTTATAGGATAGATCTCCACATCTTGGACAACTGCACACTCATCTTTATTTTGATCTGATACTACAAATTTTTCATATCCCATTTCCCTACAAGATATTATCATTGGAAGAGCGCCGTCAATGCGATTGACAGTTC
>JAEZYW010000228.1 GCA_023418835.1 Bacillota bacterium
TAATTTTCCAGTATGATCTGGAGAATAAAGAATTACTTCACATTTTCCAAAAGATTTGTCCGTTTTGTAAAACTCGCTTCCAATTTCATCTGGTTCTGGTGGATTTGGTGATAAAATCGGAAAATCATTATCATATTTTAAAACATCGTAATCCTCAGGAACTTTTCCAGATCCAGGACAAAAAGGGCAAAAATCTTTTGGCATATCTGGTCTTTTAGACCTATCTGCACTCACCATCACCCAGTCATCTAAAAGAGGATTGTATCTTAACTCTGCCATTAATTACCTCCACTTTCTAACATCTAACTTCAAATACCACTTTTTCGTTTCTTTGGAGTCTATTTTGGAAACTTTATCATTTTTATATGCTCTTTCTAGGGAATCGTAGAATCCACTGGCAGGTTCAATAGCAAGATTGCGTTCACCTTTAAAGCCCCCAGTTGTAATCCAAACCCCTAAATATTTATTAATTTTTGTATCAAAATTGAATTCAACTACTGCATTTTTATTTTTATAAATTATCCTAGCAAATCCCTCTTCTAAAGGTTCTTTAAAATAAAATTTATATTCACCTTCATCGGGATATTCCACTAGTTTCAAATAGTTAAAATCGTATTTGTTCTCATTCATTACATTAATAATTTCTGAATCAGTAGAAAATTCTAATTCAGTAGAATTATCGAAGTTCATTAAAGGGTGAAATGCCCATAAGTAAAAGAGTTCTTGTTCTGTAGGATTGTAAAGCTCATAATCTAAAAGGATAGATTCTCCCTCGAGTTTTATGGTTCTTTTAAAATCTAATTTTATAGAATCAGAGCGAACTCTGCACTCTAACCCTTCTTCCTTTTCTTTGAAATTCCATTTTTGCGCCCATATGTCTCCGTGGTCCTTAAGTTTTCTATAGGAATTAGGATAATAGCACTCGTCAATTGTCGGCAACATTTCGTCGGCTCCAGAAGTGTCGTATTTAGAAAAACCATCTCCTAAGATCGGGATCTTATAAGATTCCTCTTTAGGTTGAAATAACACTTCATAATCTAATTCTTTATGGTAAATAGATGCGATTTTTCCGCCAAATTCTTTTAAGACTTCAACAATTAAAAACTCATTTTCCAATATATAGGATTCCATATTAAAATGATTTCCATGTTTAATCAAAATGACGCCTCCCTAATTTTAAAAGGTAAGAGATGTGAATCTCTTTCCCACCCCCTACCCTTGAATTTAATTCTATCTTTTTACTAATGTCTTTCTAACGTCTAACGCCACTGCGATTATTATTACAATACCTTGAATTACGTTTGTCATATCAGGAGAAACTCCCAAGAAAGATAAACTAATTTTCAATAATTCAAAAATAAATACTCCAAGTAAAATTCCAGGAACTGTTCCTTGTCCCCCTGCTGTGGAAACTCCACCAATTGTCGCTGATGCTATTGCTTCCAACTCGTATCCTTGACCAGCACCTGGTCCAACAGAACCAGTTTTCGCCGTCAACAGATATCCAGCTAAACCATATAAAAATCCTGCAAGAGCATAGATTTTAACTTTTGAAGTGTGGACATTTACACCTGATACTTCTGCTGCCGCTTCGTTCCCACCAATTGCATACATATACTTACCATGGCGAGTTTTGTTAAATAGTACATACATTATGAGTCCCATTAACGTGGCGACAATAGCTAGATATGGTAAAAATCCAAAT
Source organism: Bacillota bacterium (assembly GCA_023418835.1). GTDB lineage: Bacteria > Bacillota > Clostridia > Tissierellales > Peptoniphilaceae > Neofamilia. The sequence continues at coordinate 1,706 of JAEZYW010000228.1, forward strand.
ATTCTTCCCTGTCCTATTTTTATAAAGGAATCTTTGAAAACTCCAATTGGTTTATTTTGGGAGTAAATCATATTTATTCCATAAATCATAATTTGACTACCAAGGGTAGCTAGGAAAGGAGGAACGTGTAAGTACGCGATAATTAATCCGTTTATTAGTCCAAAAAATGCACAAACTGCCAAAACTATTAGAAGTGGCACAAATATAGGCATATCTGGAACATTTGGGAAAAACTTAGATACATAATCAGGTTTTTGTACTAATGTACCTGTTATTAGAGCTGAAAGCCCTACAATTCTACCTGCCGAAAGGTCTGTACCTCTTATTATTAAACATCCCGCTACTCCCAAAGCTATGATAAATCTTACTGAGACATTTGCCATTAAATTTGAAAAGTTGTTCAATGAAATGAAATTTGCCCTTGTAGCCCCAGTAAAGACAATCATGAGAGCGACAACTATGAACAAAGCATAGTCTGTTAAAAAGTCTTTTATATCAAATTGTTTCTTAGTTTCCATAATAACTCCTTACATGTACTTAGTTGCGAGGCTCATGACATCCTCTTGTGTCGTCTGAGGTCCACCCTCTAAGAATCCTGAGATTCTACCTTCACACATAACCATAATTCTATCAGATACACCTAACAATTCTCCCATCTCTGAAGAAATCATTATTATGGACTTTCCTTCAGCAGCTAAATTGTTTATTATCTGATAAATTTCATATTTTGCACCTACATCTATACCACGAGTTGGCTCATCTAATATCAATATATCTGGATTGTTGGCTAACCATCTAGAAATAATTACTTTCTGTTGATTACCTCCAGATAAGGATTTTATTTGAGTCTCTAACCCTGGCGTTTTAATGCTCAGCCTTTTAATGCTTTCATCTACCAATTTATCTACTTTACCTTGGTTCAAAAGGCCGCCTTTACCTACATAATTATTTAATGAAGCAATTGCCGTATTATCTCTTACAGACAAAACTCCAAATATTCCCGTTGCCCTTCTATCTTCTGTTAAAAGTGCTATTCCATTTCTAATAGCATCTTTCGGACTGTTAATTACTATTTCTTTTCCTTCTTTTTTTATTTTTCCTTCAATATGATCTCTAACGCCATATATGGCTTCAAATAATTCTGTACGTTGTGCTCCAACTAATCCTCCAACTCCTAATATCTCTCCTCTTTTTAGTTCTAAATTACAATCTTTAAAACTTAAAGGATTAGGAGATGTGAAGTTTTCAATTTTCAACACTACATCTTCTTTTACTTCATTAGTTTTTTCAGGATATAAACTTTTCAGCTCTCTTCCTACCATATGCCTTATAATTGATGCATTTGTCATTTCTGAAGCTGGCCAAGTCCCTACATATTGACCATCTCTCATAATCGTTATTTCATCAGAAATTTCTAAAATCTCATCCATCTTATGAGAAATATAAATTATAGCCATTCCCTTTTCAGTAAGCTCTCTGATAATTCCAAAAAGCACTCTAACCTCAGAAGAAGTTAGTGAGGATGTGGGCTCGTCCATTATCATTATTTTTGAGTTTTTAGATAAAGCTTTAGCAATTTCCACTGATTGCATTTGGGAAACTGTCAATTCATTTAATAAAGTTTTAGGATCAACCCTTAAAGCTACTGCATCTAAATATTCTTTAGTCTCCTCATACATCTTGTTGTGATCAATTAAATTTAATCCCCCTAAAGGATAACTACCTAAAAATATGTTCTCGCCAATTGTCATCATAGGTATGGGTTGCAACTCTTGATGAATCATAGATACTCCTAAATCCATTGCTTCTTTGGGAGTATTTATCTCTACTTCTTCTCCATTTATTTTTATAGTTCCTGCATCCCTAAAATAAATTCCATAGAGAATTTTCATCAATGTAGATTTACCCGCCCCATTTTCCCCCATAAGAGCGTGAACAGTGCCAGGTCGAACATTTAATTGGACATTATCTAAAGCTTTAACTCCTGGAAAGGATTTGTTAATTCCCTTCATTTCCAATACATATTCGCTCATATTTCATCCACCTTTAAAAAAACAAGTGTGCCCCTTAAGAGCACACTTGAATAAATAATATTAGTTTCCTCTTTCAGCGTAGCGTGCTTCTGCTTCTTCAACTGTTTCTAGTCTTGGTTCTGCGTCTTTAAGAGTAGCATCAGCTTCTGATAAAACTTTTACATAGTCGATCCAGTAATAGTTTTCTACATCTTCGCCATTTGCTAATTTTATAGCTACGTCAGCTGCAACGTGAGATTGGTTGAAATGGTCATTTAAAACAGTACCAGTTAAATCTCCGTCATTTAAAGCTTGGATTGCTTCTGGTATAGCGTCTACACCAACTAGGTATATATCTTCACCAACAGTTCTTCCAGCTGCTTTTATAGATTGAATAGCTCCCATAGCCATTCCGTCGTTATTTGAGAATACTACTTCTAAGTCATTGCCAAATTGTGCCAATGCATTAGCAGTAAATTCTTGTCCTTTTGCTCCGTCCCAGTTTGCTTGGTATGGTTCTGCCAATGGATCTGGAGTTAGACCTGCGTCAACTAGAGCTTTTATAGAAAACTCTGTTCTTTGTTGAGCATCTACGTTTTGTGGATCTCCTTGAAGCATGATGTAAGAAATCTTGCCGTCTCCATTTAAGTCAGCTCCATTTGGAGTTGCTGCTATAATTTCACCTTGGAAAGTTCCTGATTGAGTAGCGTCTGCTCCTACATAAGTTGTCTTTCCAGGCCAAATTTTCATATCTTCAGTTTCAGGTTCTCTGTTTATGAAAACTATTGGTATATCAGCTCCTTGAGCTAGATTGATAACTGCATTCGCTGCTGTCTTGTCTACTAAGTTAAGAATTAGTACGTCTTTACCTTGTGCGATAAAGTTGTTAATTTGTTCTGTTTGAGTAGCTTGGTCTTGTTTTCCGTCTTGGATGTCAAGTTCATATTTTACTCCAGTTTCTGCACTTAGTTCGTCAAAATATCTTTGAAGTTCTTCTCTGTAAAGAGTCATGAAGTTATCTTCAAAACGATAAATTGCAACTCCTACACTAACTACATCTTTTGATTCTCCACCTTCTGCTGGTTGTTCAGTAGTTGTTTCAGCTGGTTGTTCAGTAGCAGTTTCAGCAGGTTTTTCTGTTTCCGCTGGCTTATCTCCACATGCAACTAATGATAAAACCAACACTAAAGATAAAATTAAGCTTAATGTTTTTTTCATTTTCATTCCACCTTTCATTTACTATTAAATTTACTTTTAGTGTACTCACAGAAAACGTTTCGGTCAATCGTTTTCATCTTAATTTAATTAATATTTTGTTATTATTTAGTAATTTTTACTAAATATCCACTTGGTAAACAGATTCTCTTTTTACAAATTGGGTCTTACAAACAGTCTTTATAGGTGCAACCACCTCATTTTCTAATAAATAAACCATTAATGTACTTGCCAACTCTCCCATCAATTTTGTATTGATTTTTACAGTTGTCAACGGAGGATTAGTAAATTTAGACATGGATATATCATTAAATCCTACCAGGGAAACTTCTTTTTTATTTATTAAATTGTGTTCTCCCAGTGCCCTCAAAGCCCCAATTGCTATGGAATCACTTGCACAGATAAAAGCCTTTGGATGATCTTTTTCTTTTAACATAGAATTCATCAAATCGTATCCTGTAATTCCATCAAAGTCTCTCACTTTTTTAAATCTCGGATCGAATTCCAAGTCCTTATCTTCTTCCATAACTTTTTCAAAAGTTACTTCTCTAATGTCTAAAAATAAGGTATTGCTCTTACCTGATCTTTCCCTTCCTCCAATAAATCCTATTCTCTTATGTCCCATAGATTTCATGTATTCAATTACATTTACTGTAGCAGTTTCTAAATCACTGATAATGCTATGAAATCTATTTTCATCTGGATTGTCATCTACAAAAATCAGCTTTGAAAAGACCTCGTGAAATTCTTCTGCTTGTTCAACAGAGAACTTTCCTAAACAAATAAGTCCGTCTAGTTCTTGAACCCTAAAGATATCTTCAATGTTTTCCTTGTAGAATCTCCTTATATGGATGTTCTCTTTCATAAGCTTGCTTTCCACACTTAATCGCAAAGCATAGTAGTATGGATCCTCAATCTCTGCATCTGCAGATATCCACTGAACAATTCCTATAACTACCTCTTTGTCTTTTAATTTCCCCTTTGGAGAATATCCCAATTCAATAGCTGCATTAATTATTTTTTCTCTAGTTTCATCTTTTACTGTTATAGTCTTGTCGTCGTTAAGTACCCTAGAGATTGTAGCAGGTGAAAATCCAGAAAGCTTTGCTATATCTTTAATTGTAGCCATTAAATTCCCCCTTTCTTAATTTTCTCTCTCTTGATGTCAATTTTTTTCTTTACTCCTCTTAGGTAAAGAAATATAAATGCGGGTCCAATGACTAGCAGAAAAAATATTGGATTTTTTGTATTGTAATACATATATAGCGCAAAAACTGCGATGGTCATGGGGATTATAGTCCAAAAAATTTCGTATCTTTTAGATAACATTTCTAAATAATCTGAATAGTTATCTCTTCTCAATTCCAGTTTATCATTGTAAGGACCTACAAAATAATTCCAGTAACCTTTGGAACCTTTATAGGACGAAACAAGGTTTAGACCTTGAGATTCGTAAAAATAACTGCTCTCAGGTTCTCCAATCCAATATTCGATGACTACAGAAATATTTTGAGGATCCCCTTCTTCAAAGACATGACCCTCCTCATTTACTTCTACAAGTAACCTGCCGGACTTTGCCATCTCTTTAATGAAAAGAGCTTCTTTGTCAATTTCTAGTAACGAAAATTTTTTGTCCAAATTTTTCTCCATAAAAATCTCCCCCAACTTAATTAGCATTATAGCAGAAATGAAAAAAATGAAAAGTATTTAGTAAAATTTTTTGAAAACATTTTCAGAATTATTTTTTGCATATTAAAACAAACCTCATAGAATTGCTATTTTACAAAGTTTAAACAGATATGTATTTTTATATATAATAATTTTATTAAATAAGTATTAAACATTCGGGAAATTTTAGTAATATTTGATTGAATTGGGAAAACATTTTATAGGGAAGATTTAATTTTCCCAATTCAACCAATAGTAAAGGTATTTGA
>JAEZYW010000014.1 GCA_023418835.1 Bacillota bacterium
CATTTTAACATCTACTACAATCGATATCGGTTCTTATGTTAAAGCTATTCAAGAAGCATGGGACACTGCAATTGATGCTGAAGGAGCAACTAAACTTGGACTTGGTATAAACACTAAAGTTAAGGGAACTGAATCAAAAGACGACAAGCCAGCTCGAATTCAAATAGACACCTATATGAACGCTTTAGCACTTGACGATGAAGATAAAGTTGTTGCAAACATTATAGACGTTGTTCAATCTAAAATAGACGTTGATGCTGAAGGTAAAATCGTAGAAAGATTTGCTGATATTAAGTCTAAAAAAGAACTTAAAGATGAATACGATATGAGAAAAGCTTCAGAAATTCAAAGAGAATGGTTTGAGCAAATGGCTGATTGGGAAGCATTTACAGTTGGAAAAACTAACGAAGAAATTCAAGGTATTCCTGTAAAAGCTAGAGATGAGAATCATCAACACGTTCCTGACCTTCCTGAATTAGCTACAACTGTTACAATTACAGTTGAAGGATATCAAGAAGTAATGAATAAAGCTTTTGATAACGCAAATAAATAACAACTAATATTTATAAGGCATTCTAAAAAGGATGCCTTTTAAATTGCAAAAATTTAGGGTATCAATTAATTGTTATTATAATTAGATTTTTCATAGGAGGAAAAATGAATTATACTTCATTAATTGGTAAAAGTTTTTCGATATTTTTAAAAAATATTAAAGACTTTGTAATCGTAATAGTAGTCTTTATGATTTTGGGTGCCGTCTTGGATACTATAGGTCCAAGCGAAGGAATTTTAGAAAACCCCATGAGGATGTTGGGTCGAAGGAATATATTTAATAGGGGACCAGGATTGGGTAATGTGACTTCCTTTACTTACGACTATTTGCGTAGTTTTATTCTAAATATATTTCTAGGTGCAAACTTTATGGCTTTATTAGATTTGCTTAGAGGATATAGTTATGGAATTTTAGAGATAAAAGATAAAATTGTTCATTACGCTTCCATATTAGTTCCAGTAGCTGCAGTTTATACCTTAGTAGTGAAGATTGTAGGTATATTTCCAATAATTGGCGGAATATTGGAGATTGTTGCTCATTTCGCATTAATTTTCACATTTTTTCTTATAGAAGATTATTCAGAAATGGAAATAGTTGATTATCTAAAATTTTCTTATGAACTTACGAAAGGTCATAAATTAAAATTGGCAATTCTTACTTTATTAATCAATATACTTCCCATAATTATTATAATCTTACTAATAGGAATAATTTCACCATTGATATTTTTGGGAGGAATTAGTTTTTTATATATCCCAATAATTCTAGTTTTCATATTGCCTATATTTACCTCTACGATGATGACCATGCTTGCAATTTCAATTTACTACGAAGAAAATTTTGTTGAATAAAAAAAGACGCAATTACTAGCGTCTCAGATTTTAAAATAAAGGTCTTGAAATTTCGAGGCCTTTATTTGTATTTTGCTCTATCTATTTAACATTTTTTTAATCTCAGTTCTTTAAAAAATTTTGAAATTAGTTCTCTGCATTGGGACTCTAAAATCCCAAACTCTACCTCAAAGTGATGGTTAAATATTTCTAAATTTGAAAGATCAATTGAACTACCAGTTGCGCCCATTCTATGATCTCTTGTTCCCACATAAAGTTTTCTAATTCTAGAATTTAGCATAGCCCCTGCGCACATTGGACAAGGTTCTAATGTTACATAGACATCGCAATCTTCTAACCACCAATGATCCATTGTCTTTTGGGCTTCTTTTAAGGCGATTATCTCGGCATGGGATGTTGCATCTTTCATAGTTTCTTTTAAGTTGTGGCCTCTACCGATAATAATATCGTCTTTAACAACTATGCATCCAATTGGAACCTCATTTATTTCAAAAGATTTTTGTGCTTCAATAAGGGCTTGTCTCATAAATTGTTCATTCATAATTAATTACCATTTAGCTTAAAATAGGACGCCGTAGCGCGTCCTCAAAATTTTTTTATCTAAGTTTATCCATTAAAACTTGGGCATCCCTTGGATCTAATTTTTGATCCACTAGTGGAGGGTTATCTAATAAGAATTTAAACTTCTCTTCATAAGTTTCATATTCTACGTTATAGATAATTCCTGTTGGGATTTCGTCTCCCCAAGTCATTGCTTTTTCATAAGCTGCATTAAAGTCTGTGGGATCATAATTTTCCTCTACAGGTTTAACTCTTTCTTTGTACCAAGAAAAAGTATTTATTTTATTCCAAACGATACAAGGTTGCAAGATGTCAATTAAAGCGTAGCCTTTGTAATTAATAGCTGCTTTTATAATTTCTTTTAATTGCTCTTGGTCTCCAGAAAAACCTCTAGCAACAAAACCTGCTCCCAAAGTCAATGCTAAAGCTAAGGGATATAACTTGTTGTTTTTAGATCCATCGTTTGCATAAGTTTGTATTTGTTTAGGTTCTGTCGTCGGAGAAGCTTGACCTTTTGTCAAACCGTATACTTGGTTGTTGTGAACGATTTGGGTAATGTCAATATTTCTTCTAATAGCATGGATTAAGTGGTTTCCACCTTCTCCATAACCGTCTCCGTCTCCACCTTCGGTAATTACTTTCATACCGTGATTTGCAAGCTTAATACCAATTCCAACGGGAAGACTTCTTCCGTGAAGACCTGCAAATGCGTTAACATCTATAAATTGAGGCATTTTACCAGCTTGTCCAATACCAGCAGAAATGACTACATCGTTTTGGTCTATATCCAACTCATCTAGGGCTTGTTTTAGAGCAGATCTTATTCCAAAATTACCGCAACCTGGACACCAAGCAGACTTTTTAGTTAATTGAAATTCGTAATTATTCATAGTACCTCCTCAATCATTTCTACTAATTCTTCTAGATAGAAATATCTTCCGTCGTATTTTTTTATAATGTGGTCAGCTTTTACTAGGGCTTCTTGTCTAATAAGTCCTTCAAACTGTCCGTCTCTATTCATTTCTACTACTATATATTTGTCAGCTTTTTCGTAATATTTTTTGAACTTGTTAAGAGGAAGAGGGAAGACATCTCCAAATGATAGAGCTTTAATTTTATGTCCCTTTTCATTTAATTTCTCAACTGCTTCTTTTACTACTCCGTAAGTTGATCCCCATGATACTATCAAGGTGTTGAAGTCGTCTACTCCTATTTCCCAAGGTTCTTCTAACTCTTCAATCACACCTTCGATTTTTTTATGTCTTTTGTCCACCATCTTGACTCTATTTTCTGCACTCTCGTCTATTCTTCCATATTCGTTATGTTCATCTGAATCCACCATAACAAGATTTCCGTTAGCTCTACCAGGAATTAATCTTGGACTAACGCCGCTTTTTGTAAAGGCATATCTGTTATATGTTCCAGGAGGATAGTCAGCAGGGTTTGCTAAATGCCTATTGATTTTAATGCTTTCTAAATCAAATGGAGGAACATTCATTGCAGAATCTGCTAGATGTTTATCAGACATCAATATGACAGGAATTTGATATTTCTCAGCAGTATCAAAAGCTCTTACTGTTTGATTAAAAGCATCTTCAACAGTTCTAGGAGCTACAATTTTTCTAGGGAATTCACCGTGTCCACCGTGAATTAAAAATCTCAAATCTGCTTGTTCTGTATCTGTAGGAAGTCCAGTAGCAGGTCCAGGTCTTTGGACGTTTGCAATTACTATAGGAGTTTCGATAATTCCAGCCATAGAAAGGGATTCTTGCATAAGAGCAAGCCCACCGCCTGATGATCCCGTCATAGCCCTTACTCCTGCGTAGGAAGCTCCTAGAGCCATATTTAAAGCTGCGACTTCATCTTCAACTTGGTCTACAACTATATTAAGATCTTCTGCTGCAGAAGCCATATATCCAAGTAAACTAGAAGACGGAGTCATAGGGTATGCGCAATAAAATCTACAACCAGCTGCAACAGCGCCCAAACCGATAGCGGAGTTACCATCTAAAAGAATTGTATCTTGGGCATCGAGTTCAACTTTTTCTACTTCTAGATGAGCATATCCACGTTCTAAAGCGGTGTAGTTCGCATCTCTAAGGGCTTCTTTAAAGGTCTCTCCAATTATTTCTTTTCCAAATTCTACATCAATTCCGTATTGTCCCATTATAACTCCAAGTCCTATTGTGGTAATCATCTTTTCATTACCTAATTCCTTGGCAGTTTTAATTAATTCTAACTTTTTTGTACCTTCGAAACCTTTTACAGATTCGTCAGCAAAACTAACTCCGTCAGGCTTTAGCCTAGGAAGATGTAATTCTAAAGTCTCTTCATTTAATGCGAAGATTACATCTAGTTCTCTTTTAGGACTGTAAATAGTCTTATCAGAAAAACGGATCTGGAAAAAGTTATGCCCACCTCTAACTCTCGATCTGTAATTAGAGGTAGTGAAAACATGGTATCCACTTCTTTGTAAAACTTTTGTTAGCATTGAAGCTACTGTATCCATACCTTGGCCAGCCGCTCCACCAATTAAAATATTATAATCCATTAATAACCTCCATTATGTTTTACATTGTTTCATTACATTTATTGATACCCTATTTACAAAATAATATTAAAAAATACGTTAATGTTTTTTTAATATTTATGGTGAAGTTATTTTAAAGAAAAATTTTTATAAAAGTGGGTAAAAACCTTTGTATTTCATTAAAAATTCTAAAAAATCTCTTGATATATCTCATTCTTTATGATATATTTATCTAGATGAATTTATATTAACTTTTCGAAGGGGAGCGAAGCTCTTTTTTTATTGACTTTATGCACTCTTTGTGCTATTTTATTTAGCAGGAATTTTAATATAATAAGATATACAGGAGGTGCCACATGGCAGATAAAGTTACTCTTGCTTGTCAAGAATGTAAAAACAGAAATTACGTGACATTCAAAAATAAGAAAAACACAACTGAGAGATTGGAGTTAAAGAAATATTGCAGATTCTGTAAAACTCACACTCCTCATAAAGAAACCAGATAAGAATAGGATGTGAACCAATTGGCAGAGAAAAGAGAAAGAAAAGAAGGCGGATTAGGTAAATATTTAAAAAATGTAAGAATTGAACTTAAAAAGGTTGTATGGCCTAGCAAAGAAGAGCTAGTTAAATATTCAATCCTAGTTTTAATCTTAAGTACAATTGCTGCATTATTTATATACTTCTTCGACTTTATAATTCACAATTTATTACAATTGATTATTGGTTAATGAGGGGATAATATTGACTGAGATAACCAACGAAAGAAAAGACAGAGACACCAAGCCGAGATGGTACGTAGTTCATACTTATTCAGGCCATGAGAATAAAGTTAAGACAACAATGGAACTCATGGTAAAAAATCAAGGTATGGAAGATTTAGTTTTGGAAGTTGCTGTCCCCACTGAAGAATTCACGGAAGACAAAGATGGGATTGAAAAGGTAAAGGAAAGAAAACTTTACCCTAGCTACGTAATAGTACGTATGATTATGACTGATGAATCCTGGTATCTTGTTAGAAATACAAGGGGTGTAACTGGATTTTTAGGACCAGCTTCAAACCCAATACCACTGACAAAAGAGGAAGAAGAATCCTTAGGCGTTAGAGAAGTTAAACCTATTGTTTACGATTACAATGTAGGGGATTCAGTAAAAATTATTGACGGACCATTTACGAGTTTTGTCGGCGAGATTGACAGCATAGATGAAAGTAAAGGGGAAATAACTGTGTTTATTTCTATGTTTGGTAGAGAGACAAAGTTAGAACTTGCCTTTAACCAAGCAGAAAAAGTTTGATAATACCGAAATTTTATTTCGTATTATATAGATAGTGGGAGGGAAACCCCGATAAATACCACAAAGGAGGAATAATATGGCAAAGAAAGTCATAGCTCTAGTAAAATTACAAATACCTGCAGGACAAGCTACACCAGCTCCTCCAGTAGGAACTGCATTAGGACCTCATGGAGTTAACATCATGGAGTTTACTAAGGCTTTTAACTCAAAGACAGCAGATCAACAAGGAATGTTAATTCCAGTTGAAATGACTATTTACGCTGATAGAACTTTTGATTTCATTACAAAAGTTTCACCAATGTCAGTATTGATTAAAAAAGCTTTAAACTTAAATGCTGCTTCAGGAGAACCTAATAAGAAAAAAGTTGGTAAACTTACTAAAGAGCAAGTTAGAGAAATTGCAGAAACTAAAATGCCTGACTTAAATGCATCATCAGTTGAAGCTGCTATGGAAATGGTAGCAGGAACAGCTAGAAGCATGGGCGTAGAAGTGGAACAATAATACAATAAGTGGGAGGAAAAATCCGCTAACACCACAGGAGGTAATTTTAATGGCAAAAAGAGGAAAAAAATATTTAGCTGCTGCCAGCAAAATAGACAGAGAAAAGCATTATCAACCTAAAGAAGCTTTAGATTTAGTTCAAGAAACAGCTACAGCTAATTTTGATGAAACTGTCGAGTTGGCAATTCGTCTAGGGGTTGACCCAAGACATGCAGACCAACAAGTTAGAGGTACAGTTGTACTTCCTAACGGAACTGGTAGAGAAGTAAAAGTTCTGGTTATTACAAAAGGCGATAAAATTAAAGAAGCTGAAGAAGCTGGAGCAGATTTTGTAGGATCAGAAGAAATGGTTGACAAAATCCAAAGCGAAAACTGGTTTGACTACGATACTATAATAACTACACCAGATATGATGGGTGTTGTTGGTAAAAT
>JAEZYW010000032.1 GCA_023418835.1 Bacillota bacterium
GACAAAGAGACATTGAACTAATGAAAAAAAGTCTATCAGGGATAAACTATATCGTAAATTTAATTGCTTTAAACCCTATAAATGAATATAATAAAGGAAACTCAAAGGATGCTGCCCAGCTTTTTAAACAAAAGTTGGAAAAAGAAAATATTAACGTGACCCTAAGAAGAGAACTAGGAAGTGATATCTCTGCATCCTGTGGTCAGTTAAAAACACATTATTTAAAAGAAGGTGGACTTGATGAGGTTTGATGCTGTTTCAAACGTGGGTAAAGTAAGAAATAATAACGAAGACAGCTATTATGTGTCAGAAAATGAGAATTATCCACTATTTATTGTAGCCGATGGAATCGGTGGACATAATTATGGGGAAATCGCCAGCAACATGGCAGTAGAAGTAATAAAAAACAGTATAAAAACTATAGATCACTATGAGAATTTAGATGAATTAGAATCAGATATGATTAATGCAATTTCTGAAGCAAATAAATCTGTATATAGTAAATCTCAATCAGCTGATGAATTTTCAGGAATGGGAACTACATTAACAGTTCTATACATCTATTATGATTCGATTCTTATTGGTCATGTGGGAGACAGCAGAATTTATGCTGTGAACAGCAAAGAAATAAGACAGCTTACAGAAGATGATACAATCGTAAACAGACTTTTAAAGTCAGGTGAAATCACTCAAAGTGAAGCCCAAAATCATCCTAAAAAGAATATTATTACTAATGCAATAGGAACAGATTCTCGCATAGATATAAGTTTAGTGCAATACAATTACGCTAAAGGTGAGTATATTTTAATGTGCACTGATGGCCTAACAGATATGGCGACGAATGAAGAAATACTGGAAATTATCAATGAAAATAAAACACCGGCATCTATAAGTGCAAAGCTTCTTGAAAAAGCTTTGGAAGCCGGAGGAAAAGACAATATTACATTGATAATTCTTCAAGTGTAAGGTGGTAAAATGATAGGAAAATTATTAAGCGACAGATACCAAATCCTAGAGAGAATTGGCGGGGGCGGAATGGCCAACGTTTATAAAGCTCATGACAATAGATTAGGTAGAGAAGTGGCTATAAAAATATTACGTCAAGAGTTTGTAGAAGATGAGGATTTTGTAGAAAATTTTCGCAAAGAATCTCATGCTGCTGCTAGACTAAATCACCCTAATATAGTAGGGGTTTTTGACGTTGGATTAGAAAATATAAATGGTCAAGACAATTACTATATTGTCATGGAAATAGTAAATGGAAAGACCTTAAAAGATGTAATAAATGAAAAAGGCAAATTGGGGTTGTCAGAGACTTTAAACTACGGCATCCAAATTTCAGAAGCTATTCTTTGTGCCCATGACAATGGAATAATACACAGGGATATAAAACCTCAAAATATTATAATTAGCAGAGACAATCTTCCTAAAGTTACAGACTTTGGAATAGCCCAAGGGGCAAATAGGCATACATCAACTGAACACGATATTATGGGTTCAGTGCATTATTTTTCGCCAGAACAAGCAAGGGGCGAAAAGACAGATGAGCGTTCGGATATTTACTCTCTAGGAATAGTATTATATGAAATGTTAACAGGAGAACTCCCATTTGATGGAGATAATCCAATTAGTATAGCCTTAAAACAAGTTCATGAAAAGATACAATTGCCTTCTAAATTAAATTCAGAAGTTCCAAAACAATTGGACGAGATAGTTTTAAAAATGACTAATAAAAGTCCAGAAGATAGATACAATAATCTTTTAGAAGTAATTGATGATTTAAAATCTTTGGAAAAGAAAATCGATTTAGAAATGTCTGATACTTTAGTTATACCAATAAGCAAAACGAGAAAAGATCACAACATTTCAGTAGACGACCAAAGAAGAATAAGAAGATATGGAATAGAATCCCAGTCTCAACCTAGATCTGAACAAAAAACTTCTTCAAGGCGAAAAGAAGAAGGGGGAGCTGGTCCAATTATTGGCGGAATTTTAACTGCTTTATTGGTTGCGACTTTACTGTTTTTTATATTTACAAAATTTCCATTATTTTCCAGTTCAAAGGGAGAAGAAATTCAAGTTCCAGATATAATGGGAGTTCAACAAGATGAGGCTCAGAGAATTGTTGAAAGTTTAGGTTTACGTTTTGAAATCGATGGAGAGTCCATAAATCACGACTTTGACCCTGGAGATGTAATACATCAAAATCCAGAAGGTGGAATAATGGTTAAGAAAAATTATGTTGTTAGAGTTACAATTAACTCCGACGGCGCAGTAGAAAATGACTTAATAGAAGTTGATGACTATACTGGATTAAGCCTTGAGGATGCAATTGCACAAATTAACAATGACGGGTTTGATTACGAAGTTATGTTTGAAGATTCAGAAGATGAAGAAGACTACAACAAGGTGCTTAGACAAGATCCAAGATCTAGAACCAGAGTAGAAGATGGATCTAAGATAATCATTTATGTAGGACGAGAAGTTGAAGTTGAAAATGTAATTATGCCTGAAGTAAAGGGCAAAAGCCTAGATTTTGCTAAATCTGCTATAGAATCTTTAGGGCTAGTTGTTGGAAAAGTTGAAAGAAGAGAAACTACTAGATTAAGTCCTAACTTGGTAATAGAATCTTCAATAGAAGCAGGAGAAGAAATTGAAATAGGAACGACTATTGATTTAGTAATGGCGATAGAACCTGAACCTGAAGAGCCTGAAGAGGAAGAAGAACCGACACCGACGCCTCCTCCTACGACTACAGAACCAGTAACGCCACCGCCTAGTTCTGATACGGGGGATGATTCTAATAGTAATTCAATGAGTATTTCCATAGATTTTGAAATACCTGAATCTAAAGGAAGTGCAAATATTAAAGTTGTAAGAATTGAAAATAATACTTCAACGGAAATTTATAACGCAACTCATTATTCTTCGGAAGGTCATAGAACCCTTTCGTTTACAGGTTCTGAAAATGCAGTTTATCAAGTGTTTGTAGATGATGTTTTGGAGGAAACAAAACCTTAATGATTGAAAAAGGTAGAATTTTAAAGGGAATTGGCGGATTTTATTATGTTAAATCTAAAGATAAAGTTTACGAATCTAGGGCCAGTTCCCTTTTTCGTATAAGAGGTCTTACCCCTACAGTGGGGGATTATGTAGAATTTGAACACACAGATGACGGAAAGGCCTACATTAAAGATATAATTAATAGAAAAAATTTATTTATAAGACCACCAGTGGCAAATGTAGATGAGGTTCTTTTAATAGTAAGTGTAAAGGCTCCTAAATTTAATACCCAACTAATTGATAGAATGATTTTGCTTTCCAGATATAATGGGGTGGAACCTAAACTAATAATAACAAAAGCAGACCTTGATGAAAAAGGTGCTGAGAATTTATCTAAAGATTACAAAGAAGCTGGATTTGAAGTTCATATAACATCCCATGAGGACAAAAATTCTATTGAGGAAATAAAGGATTTAATTTCTAAGAAAACTATAGTGTTTATGGGAGCCAGTGGAGTAGGTAAATCTACTTTAATATCTCACCTTACAGATTTGGACTTAGAAGTTGGAAAAGTGAGTGAAAAAACTAGTAGAGGTAAACACACCACAAGACACGTAGAGCTACTGGAGTACTCTGATAGCTCATATTTTGTTGATACTCCAGGATTTAGTAATCTGGCACTGGACTTTATAGAAGATGTCAACGAATTAGAAGAATTTTATTATGAATTTTCTGAATTGGGAATGTGTAAATTCTCCAATTGTGTTCATATAAACGAACCTCAATGTGTTGTTAAAAAGGCATTGGAAGAAAACAAAATAAAAGAATTTCGATATAATAATTACTTATATTTCAATGAAGAAATTTCTAACAGGAGGTAATGGATGGTTATTTTATCGCCTTCAATAATGACGGCAAATTTTTTAGACTTAAAAAATGAATTAGAAGCAATTGAAAAATCTGGGGTTGAATTTTTACATTTAGACGTAATGGATGGAAATTTTGTTCCAAATATATCCTTTGGTCCCAAGATAATAAGTGATATAAGAAAAGAATACAGTTTTACTTTTGACGCTCATCTTATGGTAAACAATCCAGAATATTTAATAGAGAGTTTTGCAAAAGCTGGATGCGACTATATTACAATTCACCCTGAAGCTACAAAGCATCCTCACAGACAATTACAATTGATTAAATCCTTAGAAAAAAAAGCTGGACTATCTTTAAATCCGTCAACGCCAATAAGTTTTTTAGAAAATGTGTTGGACTATTTAGATTTAATATTAATAATGAGTGTGAATCCAGGTTTTGGCGGTCAAAGTTTTATTCCAAGTATGTTAAAGAAAATAAGAGATACTAGAGATTTGATTGGAGATCGAGATATCATTTTAGAAGTCGATGGGGGTATAAAGCTGGATAATGTAAAAGAAGTCGTAGAAGCTGGAGCAAACGCCGTTGTAGTTGGATCTGCAATATTTGATGGGGTTGATCCTGAAGAAAATGCCAAAAAATTCTTGAGGGTACTTAATGATTAAAACTGTAATTGTCGGAGGTGGAAATTTTCCTGAAATTGAATATTTAAAAAAAGAGATTAAAGATGCAAAATATATTATTGCTGCAGATAGTGGATTTGATTTTTTAGAAAAATACAAAATAGATGTGGATTTTTTGATTGGGGATTTTGATTCATTATCCTATGATTTAAATCGCATAAAAATTCCTGAAATAATAAAATTTCCAGAGGAAAAAGATTTAACTGATCTTCACATTGCAGTAGAAAAAGCAATTAATCTAAATTCAAATAAAATCGTAATATTTGGAGGGACTGGAACGCGTCTCGATCATACGATAACAAATGTATTTCTTTTAAAATATATATTTGATCGTGGAATTGATGGAAAAATTATTGATAACAACAATGAGATAAAAATTATAAAGGGAAAATTAGAAGTTTATAAGTCTCGTTTTAAGTATCTTTCGATTTTACCCCTACAAGACAATACGATTGTAAGTCTTAAAGGAACTAAATATCTTTTGGAAAATAGAAGTATTTCTTTTTATGACAGTTTGTGTATAAGTAATGAGATAAAAGAAAAAATCGCCACTGTTAAAGTTAGCGATTATTCTATAATAATTCAAAGTAAAGACTAATTATAGCATTATGGGATTTGTAATGTAATCCAAGTTTAAAGGCAGATTTGCTATAATCGAGTACAAATTTGTAGCTTTATTTTCAAATTCTGCAACTTGATTAATTGAAAATGGAGCTTTTTTAATTTCTTTAAAATTCGTAATATAATATTTGTCAAACTCATTTAAATAACTTCTTCCTTTAGAATCTGCTCCTAAGATTCTCAGGTAAGTTTCTCCATTTAATCCATTAAAGACATCCTCTCCACTTATTCTAATAAAAGAGTTAAAAATAATTCTTCTAATTCTAGATTTTGTAATTCTCTTACTAGAAACAATATTTGCCAATTCTTCAATGGTATTAGCCTCTTCTAATTTATTTAATAATCTATTCTCTATTCCTTTTTCATATTCTAAAGTGTTTTTTATTGAAGCTGTATCATTTAAAATGTCATATTTAAATATTTTAAAAAGAGTATTTTCACAATATGGAATTGTTTGAGAGAGAATCTTTGAAGTCTCTTTTGGAACCAATTCATCTATATTTTTTCCATTTCTGTGAAGTTTTCTAATATGAGAAGCAGAAGAAATGCTATCTTTAGCTTCACTTTCCCCGTGTTCTACTTTATATCTACCAATGGAATGGAAGTTTATATTGAGGTTTTTCTTAATTCCCGCTTTTATATATTCAATGCCAAGAATATTATTGGGTCTAGACAGAATTTCAAGCTCTTTTTCCTTTAAAATTCCAGATTCTTTATAGGCTAAATTTCTGGAGTTTACAAAAGAGTAACCTTCGTTTAGATATTTGCGTATGACTTCTTTAAATTGAGGAGTTTCATCCATTGAGGCAATTGCAATTTTTTTTAAATCACTTATAGAACTATTTTCAGCGCCAAAAACTAAATCTGTTATGCCAATTTCATTTAAAATTTTTATGCCGCCCTTTGCAAATATTTCTGCATTTTGACAAGAAAATAAAACAGGCATTTCTAATATCAAATTGCATCCATTTAAGCAAGCAATAGAAGCTCGGTCCCATTTAGATAAATAATTTAATTCCCCACGCTGAACAAAAGAACCGCTGATTACAGCCACTATTAAATCGGGGTTGTAGTTTTTTTTGATTTTTTCAATTATGTACTCGTGGCCATTGTGAAAGGGATTAAATTCCGCAATTATACCAAATATCTTCATATTTTATCCTTTATCATTGATTGACTAACTTTGTTTAATATTATAATATAATAGAAGTAAAAACAAATCAAATGGAGGAGTTAGAAATGAACATATTAGTAATTAACTGTGGTAGTTCTTCACTAAAATTTCAAGTGATTGATCCACAAAATGAAGAAGTTAAAGCAAAAGGTCTAGTTGAAAGAATTGGTATTCCCGATTCAAGAGTGAAGTATGAACCTACAGGTGGAGAAAAAATTGAAATAAACACTGATATTCCTGATCATAAAGTAGGAATAAAATTAGTTATTGATGCTCTTACTGATCCAAATCATGGAATTATTAAATCAAT
This sequence comes from Bacillota bacterium, assembly GCA_023418835.1. Taxonomy (GTDB): domain Bacteria; phylum Bacillota; class Clostridia; order Tissierellales; family Peptoniphilaceae; genus Neofamilia. The sequence continues at coordinate 6,662 of JAEZYW010000032.1, forward strand.
GGATGAAATAGAAGCTGTGGGTCACAGAGTAGTTCATGGGGCAGAAGAATTTAATCAATCTGTAGTAATTAATGATGAAGTAATGGCAGCTCTAGAAAGAAGTTCAGAATTAGCTCCACTTCACAATCCAGCAAATATACAAGGTATCGAGGCTTGTAAAGAATTAATGCCAGAAACTCCAATGGTGGGAGTATTTGATACTGCTTTTCATCAATCAATTGAACCGGTAAACTTTATTTATTCTATACCTTATGAATATTACGAAAATTATAAAATAAGAAGATACGGATTCCACGGTACATCACATAGATACGTTTCTGAAAGAGCTGCAGCTATGTTAGGAAAAGAAACGGCAAATGTAATTGTTTGTCATTTAGGAAATGGCTCTAGTATTTCTGCTGTAAAAGATGGCAAATGTGTTGATACATCTATGGGACTAACTCCACTAGAAGGACTTACAATGGGAACTAGATGCGGAGACATAGATCCTGCAATTGTTCCATTTATAGGTAAAAAAGAAAACTTATCCTATGACGAAATGGACAATCTTATGAATAAAAAATCTGGAGTTCTTGGAATTTCAGGAGTTTCTTCTGACTTTAGAGACTTAGAAGATGCTGCAAGCCAAGGAAATTATAGAGCTCAGCTTGCTTTAGATATATTCGTTTCAAAAGTTGTAAAATATATTGGACAATACATGACTCACTTTGATTACATCGATGCTATAGCTTTCACAGCTGGAATTGGCGAAAATAGTGCAGTTATGAGAAAACAAATTATTGACGGATTAAAAATCTTTGGAATTGAAATTGACGAAGCGAAGAACGATATGAGGGGCAAGGAAGAAATAGTTAGCACAGAAAATTCAACTGCAAAAGTTATGGTAATTCCAACTAATGAAGAGCTGATGATAGCAAGGGATACTTACGAATTAACTAGATAATATTCCTTGACAAAAAAAGTTTGTGATTATATAATAAAGTGCGTTGTTAAGAAGGGGAATTATGTATATTAATATTTCAGATTTCATTTCAAATGAAAGTGAATTAGTTTATGAAGATTCAGGAACCTTTGAACTTAAAAGTATTGATACCAGTTTGGACTTTGTTGGAGAAGCGGATTTTGACGTTTTAATAAGCAAAGTTGATAAAGAACTGGTAATAAACTTGGATATCGATTATGAGTATAGAAAGCCTTGTGATCGTTGTTTAAAAGAAGTAATCAATACAGATTATGTTGAATACAGTGGTAAGTTAATGAATCGCGTTGATGAAGATGCAGAATTTGATTTAGATTCTGATATCGTCTTAATGGAACAAAACAAAATAAACATTTGCGACTTGGTAAATGAACTTGTTATTCTATCAATTCCCATGAAAAATCTTTGTGAAGAAGAATGCTTAGGGATTTGTCCAATTTGTGGCAAAGATTTGAACAAAGAAAAATGCGACTGTGAAACAGAAAGTGGCGATTTGCGATTTTCTGTATTAAAAGATTTACAAATCGATGAGGAGGTGTAGGAAATGGCTGTACCAAAAAGAAAAACATCCAAACAAAGAAAGAATAAAAGAAGAGCTTCATCTTATAGATTGAACAAACCTACTGTAACTACATGTCCTAATTGCTCAGAACCAAGACTGCCACACAGAGTGTGCAGGGCATGCGGATATTATGATGGAAAACAAATAATTGAAGAAGCTTAATATTAATGATTGCTGGATACCGGCAATCATTTTTATTTTATCTTGCATTTTTACAAAGCTTCATATATTATAACTTAGAAAAGGGAGGTAATTATGAGGATAATTTACGATGCAATGGGTGGGGATTACGCACCTTTAGAAATAATAAAAGGTGCTATTTTAGCAAAAAAAGAATTAAACATTCAGCCAATCTTTTCTGGCAATAGGGAAATAATCAAAGGTGTTCTTTCAGAACTTGAGGAAAACTCTGATGATTATGTAATTTTAGATGCAAAAAGTGTGATTGAAAATGATGAAGAACCTGTAATTGCACTTAGAAAGAAGAAAGATTCTTCCTTAGTTGTTGGACTCAATCACTTAGTGGAAAATAAAGCTGACGGATTGATTTCAGCAGGTAGTACAGGAGCTTTGTTGGCAGGGGGACTTTTCATAGTCAAAAGAATTGAAGGAGTGGAAAGAACTCCAATTGCTACTCTTTTGCCTACAAAAACCAAACCTTTTTTACTAGTTGACACTGGGGCAAATGTAGATACTACACCAGAACTTTTAAATCAATTTGCAATAATGGGTAGTATATATACAGAAAAAGCATTGAATATTGAAAATCCAAGTGTTGGACTTTTAAACATAGGTAAAGAAGAAGGTAAAGGAAATAATTTGTATAAAAAGGCCTATGAACTGCTATCTACTAATTCTAAAATTAATTTTGTTGGAAATGTTGAACCTAGAGAGTTACCTTATGGTGTTGTAGACATTGTAATCGCTGATGGATTTGATGGAAACATATTTTTAAAATCCTATGAAGGTACTGCTTTTATGATAATGGAACTATTAAAAGAGAATTTAGCAAAAATAGATGATCCTGAATTAGCAGGAAAAATGAAAGAAATGATATATGGAACCTTCTCTCGCTTTCAATATTCCAACTTAGGGGGAGCGCCTCTACTTGGATTAAATAAGCCTCTTTTCAAGGCCCATGGAATTTCTGATGCAGCTGCAATACTAGGAGCATCTAAACAAATTAAAAACTTCGTAGATAACAGCGTAATTACTACTATGATAAATGAATTAAAGGAGTTAAAGTGAAATGAAAGAAAAAGTATTAGAGTTAATTAGTGAGCAATTTAACATCCCAGTTGAAGAAATCGATGAAGATACGTCATTTAGTGACGATTTAAACGCAGATTCTATACAGTTAATGGAACTGCTTATGAACATTGAAGATGAATTTGATGTGGAACTAAACGAAGAAGATATCATTTCCATAGAAACAATAGGGGATGTCATTGACTACATCGACAGCTTATAATATAAAGAAGTATAAGGATAATTTAAACATTCATATTAAAAACGTTATGAACTATGGGTTTAAGGATATAAACCTATGTGTTGAAGCCTTGACCCATAGTTCTTTAAAAAACGAGCCTGAACACATTAATGAAACAGACAATGAAAAATTAGAGTTTATCGGAGACGCAGTTTTAGATTTGATTGTCTCTAATTTTTTATTATCTAAAATTAAATATTCTCACACTGAGGGAGAACTTACAGTTAACAGGGCAAAAATTGTAAAAGAAAAATCCCTTTATGAATTTGCCAAATATATTTCTTTGGATAAATATATCAGGGTTTCAACCTCGGCTTATAAAATGAAGATCCACAAAAATGAAGGAGTATTATCAGATGCTTTTGAAGCTCTTGTTGGAGCGATATTTTTAGATTCAAATTTTGAAACAGTTCATGAAATAATTTTGGAAGTTTTCTCTCAAAAATTTTTAGACACTCTAATTGGGGAGCAATATAATTATAAGGGAATATTAAATGAACACGTCTCTAAGAACAAATTAGAATATCCTAGATACGAAATCATCGAAATCACTGGTCCAGATCATCAAAGAATTTATACTAGCCAAATAAGTATAGAAGGTAAGATTTTAGCAACTGGTAAGGGAAATTCTATAAAAAAATCCGAGCAAGAAGCTGCTAGAATTGCCATTGAAGTCTTAGGAGTAATTTGTGATGAGCAAAATTAATATAATACCAATTTTCGTGCCACATTTGGGTTGTCCCAATGACTGCGTATTTTGTAATCAAAAGCGAATCACAGGAGTTGAAACTTTTTCAAAAGAAGACATAGACAATAAATTAAAATTTTACCTTAACCTCTTTGAAGATTCCAATAAGGATGTAGAAATAGCCTTTTTTGGAGGAAGTTTTACGGCAATTGATAAAAAATTGCAATGTGAATTACTAGAAAAAGCTCAAAGAGAAAAGAATTTGGGAAAAATCCAGAGAATTAGAATCTCCACTAGACCTGATTGCATAGATGAGGAAATCCTAGAATATTTGAAAGAGTATTCTGTAGATATTATTGAATTGGGAGTTCAAAGTTTAGATGAAGATGTGCTTTGTAAGTCAAAGAGGGGACATTCTAAAGAGATTGTTTTTAAGGCATCAAAACTAATCAAAGATTGGGGATTTACTTTGGGGCTTCAACAAATGGTTGGTTTGCCAGGGGATAATGAAGACAAAAGTATTAAAACGAGTTTACAGATTATATCAATGGAACCGGATTTTGTAAGAATTTATCCCACTTTAGTAATAAAAAATACGGAACTAGAGAGTCTATATTTAAATAAATTATATGCACCATTGGAATTAAATGAAGCGGTTTCTATAGTAACAAAATTAATGCTTTTATACGATTACTATAATATAAAAATAATTAGGATAGGACTTCAGTCAACTGAAGATTTGCAATTTGGAAAAGATGTAATCGCAGGTCCCTTACATGATGCTTTTAGAGAATTATGTGAATCAGAAAAACTGTATTTAATTTTAAAATCTACAGGTTTGACTTATCAAAATTCAATTACAATAAAAGCACGGGGAAGAAATATCTCTTTATTGGCAGGACAAAAGGGAATTAATAAGGAAAAATTGAAAGATCTTTTTAAAGTTGATAATATTAGCTTAAAAGCAGACAAAAACTTAAATGAAGACGAGATTCTTATTGAGAATTCAAAAGGATCAGACGTCATTAAAATAAAAAAAGAAATTAATAAAATTGTAAAAGGTTGGAATAATGTATTTAAAGAGCATTGAATTATACGGATTTAAATCCTTTGCCGATAGAACAAAAATTGAATTAAATGATAATATTACATGTGTTGTCGGACCCAATGGCAGCGGTAAAAGCAATATCACTGATGCCATTAGGTGGACCCTTGGAGAGCAAAGCTATTCTGCTTTAAGGGGAGCTAAGATGCTAGACATAATATTTTCTGGAACCAGTTCTAGAAGAGCTTTAGGTATGGCAGAAGTTATTTTGACTTTTGACAATAGTACTAATTTTTTGGATATGGATTATAGTGAAGTAGAAGTCAAAAGAAAGCTTTATAAAAATGGAGATAGTGAATACTATATAAATAACTCTCCCTGTCGTCTAAAGGATATTAGAGAATTATTTATGGATACTGGTATTGGTAGGGATGGGTATTCTATTATTTCTCAAGGGAAAATTGACGAAATTTTAAGCAGTAAACCAATTGAAAGGCGTGTTATTTTTGAAGAAGCTTCTGGTATAAGTAAATATAAATCTCAAAAAAACGAGGTTGAAAGAAAGTTAAAGAGAACTAATGAAAATTTAGTTAGAATTTCTGATTTGCTCGTGGAGATTAAAAGCCAGAGGGATATTTTAAAAGAAGAAGCAAAGGTTGCTCAAAAATATAACGATCTTTACAAAGAGGTTAAAGATGCAGAGATATCAAAATCATATGAAGAAATACTCAATTTGACACAATCAGATAAGGATTTAAAAATCCAATATGATGCTTTAGAAAAAGAAAAGTCCCAAGTCTCTGAAGAAATTTTAAAACTCAGTAATGATTATGAGAAAATCAAAGCTAAATTAGATGATATCGACCTGGAAATTACCAAGCTCCAGGGGGAAAATATTGAAAACATTAGAAAAGAAAAAGACTTAACTAATAAAATTGACATTAATAAAGAGAAAATTGAAAGCCGAAAAGATGATATCAAAGATTTAGAAGTTAGAATTGAAATAAAAGAAGAGGAAATTAGTAAAAGAAAAATAGAGTTAGAAGAAAGTAAAATTGAGATTAAAAAATATAATGTAGAAAAAACAACTTATGAAGAGCTTCTAAGTGAAAACAATGATAGCATAAGCTATTTAAATGGAAGATTAGTTGATTTAGAAGAAAAAAGTTCAACAATCAATAATAAAATTCTAGAAAGTGACGAACAATTTTCCAAAAATCAAGTAAGAAAGGATACTTTGCTACTGTTAAATGAGGAAAGGGAAGAGACTTTAAAAAGGTTGAGAACCCAATTTGAAAGATTAGAAAACAATAGCAAAGAAGTTTTAGATTCACTAACTAACATCTCAAATAAAATAAAAGAATTAGAATGTGAAATTTTAGAAACTTCAGAATTAATATCAAATGAAGAGATAGTAAAAGAAGATATTAAAAATAAAATCTCTGATATTGAAAATAATAGAAGAAAACAAATTGAGCTTATAAATGGAAAATCTGCCAGATTAAGCATTTTAATAAATATGGAAGAGTCCTATGAAGGCTATAATAGATCAATTAGAGATTTCTTTAGATTAATAAAAAAGCGAAGTCTCAACATACCAGAATTACACGACACTGTGGCAAATTTAATTAAGGTTAATGAGGAATACGAAAAAGCTATAACTACAGCTTTAGGTGGCAACACGCAAAACTTAGTAGTTGATACCTTTTCTTCAGCTCAAAATATTATAGAATTTTTAAAGAAAGAAAAACTTGGCAGAATAACCTTCTTGCCCTTGGATAATATAAAAAATTATAAGAAAAAACCTCAGATTAATCAGCCTGGATTTATAAACTACGCTTCTAATTTAATAAAATATGAGGATAAATATAAAGAAATTTTTGAGTTTTTATTGGGAAATATAGCAGTTGTAGATAATTTAGACAATGGCAAGAAAATCGCCAACTCTACAGACAGATCTCTTAGAATTGTAACCCTAGATGGGGATGTAATAAATCCTGGAGGTTCTGTAAGTGGGGGATATTTCAACGCATCTGGAAATATTTTCAATAGAAAAAATGAATTATCTAGATTAAAAAAAGAAATTGACGAACATAAGAAAAATATATCCCAATTAGAAAGGGATTTATCGGAAGTTAGCGAACTTTTAATTGATAATGAAGGCACAATAAGAGACCTTAATGAAAAGATCTCAAACTTTAACGAAAATATTAATAAATTGCGCTCCAGAGAAATGGAGTTAAAATTAAGTAACGATAATAACAAGAACAACATTAGTGAATATGAAAATCAAGTTTTTACATTAAAAAAACAAATTAAAGAAACCTTAGAAATAATTAATTCTTTAGATCAAAATAACGAAAGTATCCAAGAGAATTCTAAACATTTAATTAAAGATCTAGAGTCAGTTAAGAATGATATCCTTTTATTAGAAGGAGATAAAGAAAAACTAAGGGAAACTTTGACTATGAACAACTTAAATCTAGCAAATATAGACTCTGAAATAGGATTTGTTAATAAGACAATTCAGAGATTAGAAGAAGAGCTTGCAAAAGATAATAATGAAATATTAAATCTTAAAGCTAATAAAGAAAAATATGCCGAAGAAGTCAATAGCTTAATTTTTGAAAACTCAAACATAGAGAAAACTCTAGAAGATTTAATAAGTATAAACGAAAGCTACGGTTCTAATAATAAAAAATTGGCAGACAGTAGAAGGATTATAATGGATAGCTATAATACAATTTCTACAGAAATAAACGACAATAAAGGAAAAGTTTTGGATTTAGAAAAGGAAATATACTTTATTTCTTCCAAACTTGAAAATAGTCAGATTAAAGTGGAAAGTCTAATATCGGACATTCAAGAAAGCTATTATTTCACTATGGAGCCGGATATAATAATTTTAGAAGATTACAAAACTAAAATTACTAAATCTTCAATAAAGAAATTAAAACAAGAAATAAGTAATCTTGGAACTGTTAATTTAAGTTCTATTAGCGGGTATAAAGAAGCTGAGGAAAGATATACTTTTACTAAGGACCAACACGAAGACTTAATTGAAACTGAAAAATCTCTTAAAAATTTACTAAGGGAAATTGAAATTACCATGGAGGAAAAATTTACAGAGTCCTTTAAAGAAATAAATAACAACTTTAATAGAATCTTTAAGTTTTTATTCAATGGTGGAAATGCAGAGCTGGCATTAGAAGAACGAGAGAGTTTTGAAGAATCAGGAGTAGAAATAATTGCTCAACTTCCAGGTAAGAAAAGACAACTTCTAGACGCTATGTCTGGTGGAGAAAGGTCTTTGACTACAGTTGCATTGTTATTTGCATTATTGGAAACTAGACCCGCGCCTTTTTGCCTATTAGATGAGGTAGATGCTGCGTTAGATGAGTCAAACATAAAAAGATTTCTGTCTTATTTAAAGAATTTGTCTAATATACAATTTGCAATAATAACTCATAGGAAAACTACAATGACGGCAGCAGATTATTTGTACGGAGTGACTATGGAAGAACCAGGAGTAAGTAAAGTTATATCATTAAAATTTAAAGAGAGGGAAGAAGAAAATGTTCAAATGGCTTAAAAATGCATTCAATCCAGAAGATAAAAATGAAAACTTTGACAGTGAAAAAGAAGAATCTTTTGATGAGATACCTGATTCAGATGTTGAATTAGAAAGCGAAGACTACGAAGATTTTTCTGAAGAAGATGTTGAAATATTAGAAGAACCCACTGAAGAAGAAATTGTTGAGGAAATCACTGTAATAGAAGAACTAGTGGAAGATGATTTTAATGAATACGAAACAGAAGAGGATGAAATTTTTGTCGAAACCATAGAAGAAGTCTATATTGATGAAACCTTGGAAGATGAGAAGGATCATACCGAAGAGATTGTTGTAAAACATATTGACGAAGAAATTGTCGAAGAAAATGACAACGCCAATGGATTTTTTGGTTTTTTCAAAAAAGTTTTCACTGGACTAGAGAAAACTAGAAATAATTTTACAGATAAAATCAATGAAGTCCTTGGAAATTACATGATAATAGATGAGGAGCTGTATGAAGATTTAGAAGACATATTAATAACAGCAGATGTTGGAGTAGAGACAACAATTGGATTAATAAACAATCTTCGAAATACAATAAAAGAAAATAAAGTGACAGACCCCAATATGGTAATGCCACTTTTAGCAGAAGAAGCAAAAAAATTAATCACTTTGGAAGAAGATAAAAAAACCTTCGATCCTAAAAAAGTTCCAACTATCATTTTGGTTGTAGGGGTTAATGGAGTTGGAAAGACGACAACTATTGGGAAATTAGCTCATAAATATAAAGAACAGGATAAAAAAGTTCTACTAGTCGCTGCCGATACATTTAGAGCCGCTGCTACTGAACAATTGCAAGAATGGGCTAGAAGAGCTAATGTTGACATCGTTCATCATAACGAAGGAGCAGATCCAGCCGCAGTCGTTTTCGATGCAATTCAAGCTGCAAAGGCTCGAAATGTAGATATAGTTTTATGCGATACAGCTGGTAGGCTTCATAATAAAGCAAATCTAATGAACGAGTTGGAAAAGATGTATCGAATTATTGATAAAAATTATCCTGAAGCAAATAAAGAATCTTTAGTTGTATTAGATGCTACTACAGGACAAAATGCATTATTGCAAGCTAGAGAGTTTAAAGAAGTTTCCAATGTAACGGGTATTGTAATTACTAAATTAGATGGAACTGCTAAAGGCGGAATAGTATTGCCTCTAATACACGAACTCCAAGTTCCAGTTGTATATATTGGAGTTGGTGAGAAAATAGACGATCTACAAGCCTTTGACTCTAATACTTTTATAGAATCTATTTTTGGCACAAAAGAAAACCTGGGTTATAGAGTGACCCCAAAAAGTTGGACTTTATAGAGTAAGTATAAATATTTGTACTTACTCTATTTTTTTGCTTAAGCAGTTAACACCTTTTTTCTATATTCAACTGGACTTAACCAGTTGAGTTTCTCT
>JAEZYW010000052.1 GCA_023418835.1 Bacillota bacterium
CTCCAGTACCTCGTCCACCGACGAGACCAGGAGAAGCTCCAAGAACTTTTGATAGGGGAATAGGAATATTTGGACTTATGGGAATTGTAAGTTTAATGGTGATAATCTTCTTAGAAAGAAAAAAGAGGATTGAAAGATAGTTAAATCAAAAAAGATCTTGAAGAAAATTCAAGATCTTTTTTTACTTAATTTTACTAATAATATTTAGTAAATAACACCAGTGAATATTTACTTGAGAATGTAGAAAGGCTATTAATAGGGAAAGGTATAAATAATAATAACGATTATTAATTAAAAATTTTCATATTGGTTAAATAATTTAGTTAATGGAAAGAAAAAATCACTATAATTTATTAATTTTTTATTGAATTTTATTTGAACAATGTTAGAATATATAAATATTGTAAAATCAATGATTACAATAGAAATTTAATTTTGTTTTCATGGCTCTAATATTAGTTTGCCAAGAAAATAGGTGATATTGTCAGCGGTGTTAAGAAAATGTCCCCGAAACAATTTTCCATTCCACTGCTGATTAATCACCGCCAATAAAGGTGTAGACAAAAATCCACCTCATTTTACAAAAAATTTTTGACTCTATTTAAAATCTCTCCTGCCAATTCTAATTTTGGCATCAATTCCAATTCTTCAACTTTTTCATCTTTATCTATTATTGTTACTGCATTGTTATCGGATTTAAATCCAGCATCTTCTCTTTTTATATTGTTTATGACAATCATATCGAAATTTTTTGACTTTAGTTTTTTTATGCCGTTTTCAATTTCATTTTCAGATTCTGCAGCAAATCCCACTATAATTTGAGAAGTTTTAAGTTCTCCCATAGCTTTTGCAATATCAGGATTTTGGGTTAAGGAAATTTCCATTTTCCCATGGGAACCTTCTTTTTTTATTTTTTCTTGGCTGTATTTTTCTGGTTTAAAGTCTGCAGGAGCAGCGGATTTAATTAGAACGTCTGCAGTTTTAAAATTTGAATTTACAGCGTTAAACATTTCCTCTGTAGTCTTTACTTGAATAACTCTGGCATTTTTTGGAGGTTCTAAATTTGTCGGTCCACTTATGAGTGTGACAATAGCTCCTCTTTTTGCAGCTTCCTCGGCAAGAGCGTAACCCATTTTTCCACTGGAATGGTTGGTAAGATATCTAACAGGATCAATTGCCTCTTGGGTAGGTCCAGCTGTTATGACAATTTTTTTACCTGCTAAATCCTTTTCTCTCAATGAGTAATCAATTTCTTCCACAATTTCCTCTGGCTCTAACATTTTCCCGTCTCCAACGTCAAGACAAGCCAAAAGATCCGTATGAGTTCCTAAAATTTTTATTCCTCTGTCCCTGAGTTTTTGCATATTTTCTCTATTTGCAGGACTATTTAACATAAATGTGTTCATAGCTGGCACTAAAATGACAGGACTTCTGTGGGCTAAAAAGATGCTGGTGAGCAAATTGTCGCCAATTCCATTTGCAAATTTTGCGATTGTGTTTGCCGTTGCAGGAGCGATTACGATTATATCTGCCCACTTTGCCAACTCGATATGTTCCACATCAGGTGTAACTGGGTGATCTGTAAACATATCTACATAGACGTAATTATCTGTCATTGTTTGGAATGTAATTGGTTTTACAAATTCTGTTGCGGATTTAGTCATTACAACTTTAACTTTTGCCCCTTGTTTTCTGAGAATGGAGCAAATTCCTGGGGATTTGTAAATTGAGATTCCACCAGTAACTCCCAATAATATTTTTTTATCTTTTAGTTTCACAGTATCTCCTCACCTTTATAATATAAATTTAATCGTCAGTTTCTTTTTATATACTATATCACACAAACTATGTTAATAATCTTTAACTTGCAATTTATTTTATATCTGATATACTTTTTAGTAATTGAATATTGCGAAGAGAGGAAGTAGTAGGAGTTGGAAGCTTTTAGAGAGTTAGCGGTTGGTGAAAGCTAATAGGTGGAAGATTTTGAATCCGTCCTTGAGCAAGTAAATATTAAGTGAGCTTTTTAGCTAACTAGGGTGGCAACGCGGGTAATCTCGTCCCTTTTGGGGATGGGAATTTTTTATTTTATGGGAGGAATTTATGATAGACATTAGGTTAATTAGAGAAAATCCTGAAGTAGTAAAAGAAAATATTAAAAGAAAATATCAAGATGAGAAACTAGAGCTAGTAGACAAAGTTAGAGAACTAGACAAAGAGTTTAGAGCCAAAAAAACTAGGGCAGACGAGTTGCGTGGAGACAGAAATAGAGTTTCCAAAGAAATCGGTGGCTTTATGGCAAAGGGCGAAAAAGATAAGGCTGAAGAAGCTAAAAAACAAGTTGGAGAAATCAACAAAGAGTTGGAAGAATTAGAAGCCCAAGAAGCTGAATTGGAAAAACAAATCTATGACATTATGATTGTAATTCCACAAATTATGGATCCTACTGTACCCCTTGGAAAAGATGATACCGAAAACGTGGAGTTGGAAAGATTTGGAGAGCCATTAACTCCTGATTTTGAAATCCCACATCACATAGACATTATGGAATCCTTAGCGGGAGTAGATTTGGAATCTTCTAGAAATACAAGTGGGCACGGATTTTACTATTTAGTTGGAGACGTGGCTAGGCTACATTCTGCAATTACTGCTTATGCAAGGGATTTTATGATAGACAGAGGATACCAATATAACATACCTCCATTTTTAATTAGATCTGAGGTTGTAACTGGGGTTATGAGTTTTAAAGAGATGGAAGATATGATGTACAAAATAGACGGAGAAGATTTGTACTTAATTGGAACATCTGAACACTCTATGATTGGTAAATTTATCAATACAATAAATGACGAAGATAAGATGCCTTTGAAACTGACCAGCTATTCTCCTTGCTTTAGAAAAGAAGTTGGAGCTCACGGAATTGAAGAAAGAGGAGTTTACAGAGTTCATCAATTCGAGAAAGCTGAAATGGTAGTTATTTGTAAGCCAGAAGATAGCCCTCATTGGTATGAGGATCTTTGGAAAAATGCAGTAGACTTTTTCAGAAGTTTAGAAATACCTGTTAGAACATTGGAGTGTTGCTCAGGGGATTTGGCAGACTTAAAAGTTAAGTCACTGGATGTAGAAGCATGGTCTCCAAGACAACAAAAATATTTTGAAGTTGGAAGTTGTTCTAATTTAGGAGATGCTCAAGCGAGAAGATTAAATATTCGCTTAAGAGGGGAAAATGGGAACTATTTTGCTCACACTTTAAATAATACAGTAGTTGCAACTCCAAGAGCTTTAATAGCCTTTTTAGAAAATCTAATACAAGAAGACGGTTCCGTTAGAATTCCAAAACCATTACAACCATATATGGGTGGAATTGAAAAATTAGAGCCAAAGAAAAAATAAATAAATTCAAATTAGCGTCTAGCAAAATATGTTAGGCGCTTTTTATTTGTGAAATTAATAAAAATGTAACCTTTTTATAAAGAATTTCTTTGATATTTAGTATATAATTGTAGTAAGTTTATTTAGATATTTTTAGTTAAATTGGAGATAGATATGGATAACTATACTAGAAGAAAAAAAGAAGTATA
>JAEZYW010000065.1 GCA_023418835.1 Bacillota bacterium
ATGGAGACTTTTGGGACTTTTTCTCTGGTAAATCTCCAGAATCAGCTCTGCCTGTGGGAGTTGTTCTTACAAATGCTGCTTCTGGTTCTGAAGGTTCGCCTAATGCCATAGTTACTAATATTGAAACACTAGACAAAAGCGCTGCAGAAAGTGATTGGATTAGACCTAGATTTGCAATCATGAACCCAGAATTGACAATGACACTCAATCCTTATCAAACTGCTTGTGGAATTACAGACATATTTTCCCACTGTCTAGAAAGATATTTTAGCAATACAGAAGAAGTTGGACTTACTGATAGAATGTTAGAATCTGTTATGACAACTTTAGTTGCAGAGGCTCCAAAAGTAATGTTGGATCCAAAGGATTATGGAGCTAGATCCAATATTATGTGGGCAGGAATGGTATCTCATAATGATATTATGGGCGTGGGAAGAGAGCAGGATTGGAACTCACATCATTTGGAACACGTCTTGTCTGCTAAATACAACTGCGTTCACGGAGCAGGTATGGCAGTTATTCTTCCTGCTTGGATGCGATTTGTAGTTGAAAGACACGGAGTTATGAAATTTGCTCAGTTTGCAAATCGAGTATTTGGAGTGGAAGTAGATTTTGACAATCCAAAAAATACAGCCCTAAAAGGCATAACTATGTTTGAAGATTTTTTATTGAGTATTGGTATGCCAATTAATTTTAAAGATCTGGGAATTCAAGACGACGAAATTGATTTGTTAGTTGAGATGAACAGACTAGGGGATGGAAAAACTGGTGGATTTTATCATTTGACTAGTGCTGATTTAAAAGAAATCTATGAGATTGCTGCTAAAAATAGAATATAGACATCAAAAAAGAGACCTCGAGGTCTCTTTTTTGATCATTAATTTTAGGGAGAAAATTAATTGTTTGTCTGTATTATAGACTGAAATGAAATCGCTTACATTTCGGGAACGATTTCCTCATCGTTCGTATATATATTACCCAAAAACACCACCAATGTCAAGGGAAAAAGAAAAAGATTTTAACTCTGTTAAAACCGAGTAAATAACGGGGTTTAAGGGCGAAAAATCAAATATTTTAATTTAAAAGTGAAAAAAATTTCATAATTAAATTAAATTTTTATTGGCATAAAAATAAACGTTTTCACAAAAATAATATGGTTATCGCGAAGTTATAAGATACTAAATTCAATTAACCATGTGTTTTTAACTCCTCGATTGTTATAATTATAAAAAATATATTAAATTTTGTGTAAAATACTATTTATTTAGTTTTTCGGGTATAATTAAAGATAGTAATTATGCAAAGAGGAATTTTTTAATAAAGGGTGTAAAATATGGCTAAGATAGATTTAGAAGAAGAATTAAAGAAAGAGCAACTGCGTAAAGATTTAGAAAAATTAAAGCGGGCTGAGAGGGAGGAAGAGATAAAGGAATCCTTAGAAGTTATAGGAAATTCTTTACTTTCCGGTTTGGCAGCTATTACAAGCGTTTCTGCTTCTGCTATAGAATCTGCAGTAGAAAAGACAAAAGAGGCAAATAAAGCATCTAGAGCTAGTGAAGCGGAAAAAATAAAAAAAAGATTGGAACTTAGAAAACGACAAAAGGATCTTGAAGCGATTAAAAAAATTAAGAAAAAGAGGAATAGGGAAAAAAATAAGTTTAAAGGACAAATAAGCGCTATAGTTTTTTTAACTTCCTTTTTCTTGTTAAATTTAGGGATATTTCCTTCAATAGTTCTCCTAATGATAACAAATTTAGTATTGGATAAAATGTACGAGTCTGGATTTAAGTTTCCTGCATTATTTGGTCCTAAACAGGAAAGACAGCCTCAAATTGAAGAGCCTAAAACAAAAACTGATTCTGAGGTGGATGAGTTTGTAGGGATTATGTCCAATGCAAATCATCAACTTGATAAAATTTACGAGGTCGTCGAAAAGGCAAATGACGACGAAATTAAAGAACAGGCCACTAAATTATATGAGCGTGGTATTCAAATTTTAGATTATTTAAAAAAGCATCCAGATAAAATGGCAAAATCTAGTAGATTTTTAAACTACTATTTGGAGACGGCTTCTAAGATTTGCGAAAAATATTTGGATTTTTCTCGAAACAAAGTTAAGAATGAAGAGATTGATGATGTTATAGAAAGTACAAAACGAGCAATGATTCTTTTGGAAAAAGCTTTTGACAATGAGTTTTTAAAACTCATGGAAGAAGATATTATAGACATAGAAACAGACGTTAAAGTTTTAGAAAATTCTATGAAATGGGATAATTACATGGATTGAGGAGGAAATGATGGATTATAAGGACATTAGTTTAAAAGATCTAGCAGCAAGTAGTGCACAAAAAGTTGAGGTTGCTCTAGATACTCAAAAAGAAACAGAAATTATAGAAGAAAAGGTGCAAGAGTTGTCTCCTGAAGATAGAAAAAGGGTAGACGACATAAAAAAAGAAATTAATTTAACTGACTCTGCATTAGCAGTTGAATTTGGAGTAGGTGCTCAAAAACATCTTTCTGAATTTTCTGGAAACATTCTTTCCAATGTTAGAAATAAAGACTCTGGAGAGATTGGAGAGTTATTAACTGATTTAATGGGAGAGATTAAAAGTTTAGAAGTCGACGAATTGGGAGAGAAGAAGGGATTTTTGCAAAACTTGCCATTTTTCAAAGATGTTCAAAAAAAGATGGACAACATAATGGTAAAATACGATACTGTAGAAAGTTCTATTAATAAAATCGAAGATAAATTGGAGCAATCTAGAACTGGTCTCATAAAAGATATAGTAGTATTCGATCAACTTTATGATAAAAACATTGACTATTTTAAAGAGATTCAATACCACATTGTAGCAGGAGAAGAAGTTTTAAGAGAGACTAGGGAAGAAGTTATCCCAAGACTTCGACAAGAAGCAATTGACTCTGGAGAGCAAATGGATGCTCAATTGGTAAAAGACTTTGAAGATAGCTTAAATAGGTTTGAAAAAAAGGTTCACGATTTAAAACTTTCCAAAACCATGGCAATACAAACGGCTCCACAAATAAGACTAATTCAAAATAACGATAAACTTTTGGTGGATAAAATTCAAACTGCCATTTTAAATACTATACCACTTTGGAAATCCCAAATGGTTATTGCACTTGGTCTTTACAATCAACAAGAAGCTTTAAAACTGCAAAGAGAAGTTTCTGATACAACAAATGAACTTTTACGCAGAAACTCAGAATTGTTGAAGCAAAATACCAAGGGAGTTTTGGAAGAATCTGAAAGAGGTATTATCGATTTAGAAACTTTACAAAAAGTAAACGAAGATCTAATCACTACAATTGAAGAAGGTATCATGATCCAAAGAGAAGGTAGACAAAAGAGACTTTTAGCAGAACAAGAGCTACTCAAATTGGAAGAAAACTTAAAACAAACCCTTCTTAGAACCATGGACGACGAAAGACGTATTCCAATAGAAAGAAATTAAGGTACAAATGTTAGGTAACAAAGATAGAAAAAAATTAGATAATAAAGATATTTGGGCTATCATTTCCTTTATAGGAGTGATAGCCATAGGCATTTTAACTAGATTCGTAGAAGGCGGAATTTTAGGAGAAGAATCAATATATGAGATTTTAGGGGGAGTAGAGCGCCACCCCTTATTATTTAACATTGGAAAGTTTTTTGCTTTTATTGGCTCCCCTAAATTTTTGGTGCCAGTAATCCCAATTGTTGTAATAATTTCTTTATTTTTAAATAGGAAATATTTCGCCTTTGGGCTGGGATTTTCTTCAATAGTTTCTTTGGCGATTAATCAAATTACAAAATACATTTTTTCTAGAGTTAGACCGATTGACTACATGTTAGCCCACGAGTCCTCATTTTATTACCCTAGTGGTCATGCGGCTTTTAACACTTGTCTTTATTTATTTTTAGCCTATTATTTTTCAAAGGGAAAGAGTGAAGGGGAAAAGAAGACTTATTACGGCATAGCAATTTTTTTCTCCTTGGTAATGGGTTTAAGTAGAGTGTATTTAGGAG
>JAEZYW010000094.1 GCA_023418835.1 Bacillota bacterium
TTGCTTATATTTTTGAATTAAAGGAATTGGAAGGTAGACTTCTACAAACTCTAGCATTTGTAATTGCTGGAATTATTGGCTGCATCATTGGAAAAATTAAATTTGGCAATCTAAAAAACATAGGACTTAAAAAATCTGAAATATCTAATTATAAAGATTACCTTTGGTTTTTCCCCCTTATTTTTATCGAAGTTTTGCCCCTTTTCTTTGGCATCAAAAAGACCTTAAATACTCCCATTATTATTACATATATTATATTTACAATGGCAGTTGGATTTTCTGAAGAACTTTATTTTAGGGGAATAATAGCAAAAACTTTAAAAAGGAAATCCATTTTATTTGCAATTTTAATTTCCTCTTTTTTATTTTCCATTGGTCATGCATCCAACCTATTGGCAGGTGCGAATATATTTGATACGATCTTACAAATTGTATTTGCATTTATTTTTGGAGTTGTAGCCGTGGAAATTAGCTTTTCAATTGATAGCCTTGTTATTCCAATTTTGTGGCATACTTTACATAATTTTATCTCTCTAATTACTATTAGAAATGAAGGCAAATGGCCTTTTATTATCGGAATTATCCAAGGTTTCATTTTGGCAATCTATGGAATTTTTTTATGGAAAATTTGTACTCAACAAGTAAAAAATAAGTAGGTGAGTGGATATATTCTACTCATCACCGACTCTCTTATCTTTATTGCTATAAGAAAGGATATAAAAATGAAACAATGTTAATTGATATAGACAAAAAGTTTAAATTTGCAGAGGTGCTGAACTATGGTATTTCATGAATTTGGAGATGAAAATTTAATTTGTCGGGGAGGGAATAGATGAAGTTAAACAAAAATAAATTTGTACCAATAGGAATGTTATTTCTGGTATTAGCAATAACTTTAAATAAGGCATCCAACATTAGTGATTTAGTGGTTGGTATCTTATATGGCATATCAATAGCTGTATTGATTATTGGAATTATCGATAGCAGAAAGTAATTTTTTTATGGAGAATTTGTACCCAACAAGTAAAAATAAGTAGGTGAGTGGATATATTCTACTCACCTACTTTATTAAGCTAAAATACTTATTGATGGATGTTTTCTTATCAATTAGTTATTAAATAGCATATAACTTTTGAATAAAGATAGAAATTGGTCATATTCAATTTTATTTAAATCCTCAATATTTGCATATCTAATAGCTCTTTTAAATTGGTTTTTGGTAAACAATTTCTTATATTCTCCTTTAACCCATTTTGATACAAAATTCCCATAGGCTTTACGCTCCTTGGGAGCAATCCTTGACTCTTTTCTCTTTAGTGAAATAAGCATTCCATCTATTTTTGGTTCAGGGTGAAAATACCCGCGAGGAACTTTCATCAAAGCTCTTATTTTCATTTCCGATTGAATCATTAGGGAAAGAGATTTTTTCATGTCCAATAATCTCTTTGCAAACCCGTACTCCACAATTAAAAAACACACATTAGCATTACTTTCAAATGCTATTTTTCGGACTATATCCGTACTAATTCCAAAGGGAATGTTTCCAAATATTTTGTAGGACACTTGATTTGGAAATTTATATTTTAATATATCCTCATTTATTATTTTATAGTTTTCTTGATTATCTAATCTAGCTTCGGTTTTTTCACACATTTTTGGATCTATTTCCACCGCGGTAACAAAGTCGCAACGTTTTGCTAATTCTTTCGTGAAATGACCTTTGCCCGAACCAATTTCAATTACATAATCCCTTTTTTCTATCTCTACCTGATTCATAATCTTTTCTATATGATTTTTTGATGTGATAAAATTTTGACTGTATCTAATATTCATTAAAACCTCTCTTCTTGAAAGGCAATAATGAATTATTCAATTATTCATTATCGCCTGCAATTATCGGACAGATAGATAATGAAAATTGTTCACAACAAATATACTGAATAATAACATTTTTTCTCCTTAATAATATAAATTTCTAAATTTTAAAATATATTGATTAGCTGGCAAATAATTTCTCTGAATTTTTGGCAACAAAAAAGTAGACGTTTAAAACTAAAAGATTTGAGTTAGCCTAGTTATTTATAAAAAACCTATATTTAAACTTAGAAAATTTTACCTGTAAGGATTTTTGATGAAAAAATAAGCATAACAAAGAATCTCTATTAAGAATAAAGTCTACTTCTATATTGATAATTTATTTTAAACGGATTGAAGCTGTCATAAAATCATTTCCTTCTAAAAATTTTTTACAAAAACAGTATAATCCAACCTGAATAAAAATACAATGATTATATACCAGTTCTTTCTGGCAAATACTTCCAATACCTTTTTGGCATATTGTTTTGCATCAACTTTAGGTTTTCTCTTTCGTCTATTTTTATTGCATTGTAAAATTCCAACCAACATTCCTCAAAGAAATTGTCCTTTGAGCCTTTGTCTATATACATCGAGTCCACATCAAAATAGGAAGTTTCGCCACCGCTATAGATGCTACATTTATTCCTATTTTTGTCTAAAATAATAAACTTTTCCTTTGGCATTCTATTTTTAAAATGAAATGTCAGCAAGTCCAAAATGTCGTTTTTGGGTTCGATTTCACTAAAAAAATAATCTCCCTTTATGACTTTAAATCTCAAAAGTCCTTTATAGCTGTGATTTTCAGAGTATACATTTTTTATTATTTGATTAAATTTAACTGCTTCTTCTGTAGAACCTTGTAAGTAGACATTTCCGTAAATATATTTTCCTTTTATGACTCTGGCAATTGCAGTTCCTTTTTCTAAATCGTAGGATCGAAATGCGGTTTTTATGCTGTTTAAAAAGTTAAATCCAAAATTTTTAACTATTGAGTCTTTAACCCTTTTATAATATTCTTTTGAAGTTTCAATTATTATTTCGTCTGATAAAAAGGAGTTTTCAGTGGATTTTGGATAAAAGTGGGCGTTTTCAATGCTTTTATATCCCACAAAAATCCCGGAAAACAATCCCTCAATAGTGTCATCGTAGATGTATTTCATATTATCCAAAGAAGGAAAGTTGCTCTACATTCGTTCCTTCTTGCCTCCTTATCATTTCTCTTAAATCTTCTTTGGAAGAAAACTTACTTCCTCGATATTTTCCACCAACTGTTATAAAGTTAATTGCCCTTTTTGTAGAAATTTTCAGAAGTTTTAAATCGTCAAAGGTCAAATTTGCAAATTTTCTAGCTTGAATAATTCGCCAAGCATATGTAGTTCCAATGCCGGGAATTCGTATTAACTCTTCATAACTCGCCCTATTTAACTCCAAGGGAAAGAGGTTTAAATTTTCCAAAGCCCAATTTGCCTTTGGGTCTAGAGTCAAATCGAAGTAAGGATTATCTTTTTTTAGTATTTCTCCAGCAGTAAATCCATAGAACCTCAACAGCCAATCTGCTTGATAAATTCTGTGCTCTCGAAGCATGGGAACTTTTGTGATGCCTTCTGTAAGACTTGACTTAACCACTGGAACATATCCAGAATAAAAAACTCTCTTTAGTTTAAAATCTTGATACAAGGATTCAGCCCTGTTTATTATGGTAAGATCATCTTCTTTGCTAGCACCTACAATCATTTGGGTGGATTGACCTGCAGGTAAAAACAGGGGAGTCTTCTTGTGTCTCTTTTTGTCTTCGACGTATTCCGAAATTGAATCTGCGGCGTATCCCATTGGTTTAAAAATGCTTTCATAGGATTTTTGAGGTGCCAACAAATCCAAAGATTTTTGTGTAGGCAGTTCAATATTTACACTCATTCTATCGATTAGTGAACCCAACTTTTTTATAAGTTCGTCAGAGGAGCCGGGGATGGCTTTCATATGAATATAACCATTGAAATGCTCTTTATTTCTCAAAAGATCTGCAACTTCGATGAGCTTTAACATGGTTTCGTCTGGACTTTTTATTATTCCGCTGGATAAAAACAATCCCTCAATATAATTTCGCTTATAGAAATTTATTACCAAATCGGAAATTTCTTTGGGCGTAAATTCCGCTCTTTCTATGTGGTTTTCTTTTCTATTTATACAGTATTCACAAGAGTAGATGCACTTGTTAGTTAGAAGAATTTTTAAAAGGCAAATGCATCTTCCGTCCTCAGACCAACAGTGGCAAATTCCAGAACTAGCTGCATTTCCAAGACCTCCCTTATTTCCTCTGGAAGAACCGCTTGATGAACAACTCACGTCATATTTTGCAGCATCTGTAAGTATTCTAAGTTTTTCTTTTATATCCATAATCTCACCGCCTTTGTCAAACCATTATATCAAACAAACGTTCTTTTGAAAAGGTGGACAATTTAAAACTATTTTATTGACAATACTACGGATAGTGATATAATAAAATTAAGATATACTACGGATAGTGATATAGAAAGGAAGAATTATGGCTAGGGATAATTTATCCAGTGGGGCTTTGACTGAGACAACTCTCCTTGTACTTTTGTGTCTATATGAGGAGCTCCACGGATACGGAGTGAAACTTTTAATTGAAGAAAAAACAAATGGCAGGGTGGAGCTGGGAATGGGAACCTTGTATGGGGCTTTGACAAATTTAGAAGAAAAAGGCTGGATTAGGGAATCTTCTAAAGAGGGAAGAAGAATTAATTACATAATTACTCAAGAGGGAAAGGCCCAGGTAAAAAACGAGCAAGAGAGATTGTCCAATTTATTGGATTTGGTTAACAAAACTAAGGAGAAGTACAATGATAAAGTTTAAGTTGTTTTTAGATCCCATATCTTCTATTGGGCCTTGGTTAAATTCCATAGCGTCAAAGGGTTATAGACTTGTTGCTATCAATAATTTTATCTACAAATTTGAAAAGACAGATGAAATCTATTCCTACTCTTCAACTTTTGTAGGGGCAAATACCGTAAGGGAAAATAAGGGATTAGAAAATTTATTGGAAGATTCTAATATTAAAACTTTTAGAGCGCCTTTGAACCAAGGAAATATTACCTTTGGTAAATTTAGATTTAGACCATATGTAAAAGGCGAAAGCAATTTAGCTTCTACTTTTGGGGATTTTAATAAGGAAATACTAGTTGTAGAAACCAAAGGGAAAACTCCAGAGAAGCTTTTCACTTTAAATGAAGACATTTCAAAAGAATATAAAACCATTAGAAATGCCTATTTACAAGGATTTGTTGCCATGATTTTTTTGATGGGAATTTTGGCTTATCAAAATATGGAAAACTTGTCGGGTTTTAGCTTTTTAGCAAAAGAAATTTTGGTATTGATAATTGCAATTTACATATTTACCATTGTAATTTCTTCCCATAAAAATTACAAAAAGTATAAAAACTTGTCTGAAATAACAGAGTAAAGGAGAAAACAATGAAGAGAATATTGTTTGTTTTATTGACTATTTTATTGACTGCATCTTGTAACAAAAATTCCACAGAATTAGTAACGGCTGAGCAAAAAGATGTATTGGAATTTGTACATACTAATTTAGAAAAAAATCACAAAAATATGTATGCCCAAATTACCAAAGAAGAATTTCAAGAAAAAAAGACGGAGATAAAAAGTAAAATAGAAGATTTTGAAGAACCTAGAGAAATTTATAACGGAATTTTAGAG
>JAEZYW010000122.1 GCA_023418835.1 Bacillota bacterium
CAAAATTTATTGAAATGGGGGTTATCAAAGATGAACTACTAAAAATTGAGCCAACTAAAAATATTTCCAAAGAAACTTTAAACAAAATAATTGAGAATTTATTTCCAAATATTGTAAAATCTCAAGAGGATTTATCTCAATTAAAATCTGGAAATGTACTTATTACAAAACCTGTAAAAATTGACGGCGTGAAGATAGAAGGAGATTTAGTTTTAGCAGATGGATTAACAGGAGAGAAAGTTGAAATTGTTAATTCACAAATCTCTGGAAGAGTGTTAGTCAGAGGTGGAAAAGTCGAGGGAATAAAAGAAGTCCTAGACTTAGCAAAAGAAGATGCTTTAAGGGGAGATGCAAATGTGGATAATAGAAATTATCCCGTAGTGAATCCCTTTGTTCACCCGCCATTTTACAATGCAAGAGTTAGACTGTATTTAGATGACGCTGGCAAAATAACACTTTTAGAAGATGATAGAACTTCAGATAAAGGAGTCGATCCATCAAAGGACAAGGCGACTTGGATTCTAAAAAACGGAAAGTACTGGGAGTTAGCTTCTAGCAAAGAAAATTTAAATAAATTTATTGGCAAAAACCTGGAAGAAGTAAAGGCCATGAAGATGAACACCGGTGAGGTGGACGCAATTACAGGGGCAACAGAATCAGGCAGAGCTATACAAGAGGCTGTAATAAATGCCATAGAACAAAAGGAAGGAAAGAAATTTCTATCCAATGACCAAGCTTTAATGGCTGAAAAAATAGAAATCGAGCCAAGTGAAAAAGAAATAATATTTAAAAACACTTTGCCAAAAGATTTTAAGTTAAAACTTGTAAATGTTAAACCCACTATGTATAACGGACCAGAAGAAGTTCCATCGGAGAATTACAAATTTGAGGCTGTGGGTAATGACTACAAACTGACCTTAAAGGGAGAATTTAAACCCGGAAAGTATTTCGTCAATACAATAGACGAAAGTGGAAAATATAGACCTTTGGACTTTGAAAGTGGCCACGGAACTCCTAGGAGATATGCCCACTTTGTAGTAAAATCTTCAGAAGAAGCGAAGTTTGAAGATGGAAAAATTATAGTTCCAGGAAATGACGTTAAAAACTTTGTTGCAAATATAGAAGAAATAGTCATAAAAGATAAATCTTTAATCGGCACGAAAGTTGAAAATAAAGGTGTTGAAGTGGACTATAAGGGAGTTGAAGTAGATCCAGTAGGTCACCACGGAACTCCAGATGCATATTTATTAAAGGCTCCATTATTCTTAGAAGATGGAAGCTTAAACCTAAAAGCCCAAGGTAGGGTTGCGAGAAAACAGACGGACTTATTCCAAGAAGGCAAATCCTATATTGTAATTTTAGAGACATATGGATATGGAGACATCGAATTTGAAGTAAATGTAGCCGCTGAAGAAAAAGTAAAAGAAGATAAGGCTGAAAAGAAAGGCTATTCTAAGAAAGTATCGGCGCCTACCGTATTCGACTACGACGTGAAATTAAACGTCGAAGTGGATGAAACTGGTAAGATAACGAAAATAGACGATGACGGAACAGAACCAGGAAGGTCTGAGAGATATTACAAAAAAGCCATGGAGGAGATATTACCTAAATTTTTAGGCAAAACTGAAAAAGATATAAACGGACTAGATGCGGCTTCTGGTGCGACTGCAACTTCTGATGCAATGAAAGAAGCTGTAAAAAAAGCTTTCTAAATAAACTAAAGAAATCAATATTAGAGAAACTGTCAATTGAGATGGTTTCTCTTTTGTAATTTAACAATTGAATAATAAAAATTATTAAAGTTGTGGTATAATGAAATTTAATATGAAAACTTTAGGAGTGAATTCGAAAATGATTAACTTTAGTGATGTACGACCTACATATTTGGAAGTTGACATCGATGCCATTTTATATAATTTAAAATTACTTAGAGAGAAAATTGGTGACGATGTTGAACTTATGGCGACTGTAAAGGGAGATTTTTACGGTCTTGGAATTAGAGAAACTTGGAAATATTTAGATGAAAATGGAGTAGACAGCTATTGTGTAGCTACTATGAACGAAGCCATAGAACTTAGAAAACTTGGAACCAAAAAAGACATTTTGATTTTAGGATACACTTCTCCAAGACAATATAAACATCTAGTTGAATACGACATTATGCCAGCCATGTACGATGTAGATGATGCGAAGAAGCTATCAGATATGGCAATGGAAGCTGGTAAAAAAGCCAAAATTCACATAAAAGTAGATACGGGAATGACTAGAATTGGCTTTGATATCAGTGAAGAATCGGCAAATAAAGTTGCGGAAATTTCTAAAATGGAAGGAATTATTATAGACGGAATTTTCTCCCACTTTACCAGCAGTGAAGAAATAGATAAGACAAAAACCCACGAACAAGCAAAGATGTTTTATGAATTTATTAAAAAACTAGAAGACTTGGGAGTGGATTATGGCAAAAAACACTTGGCAAACAGTGCGGCTGTAATTGATTTACCAGAATATAACGAAGATATTATTAGAAATGGTTACAATCTTACTGGAATGCACGACAGCACAGTTAAAATTGAGAATTTGCCAATAAAACTCGTAAGCCAATTGAAAACTGAAATTGCAAGGGTTAGAAAAGTTCCAAAGGGAACGGGAGTAAGCTATAACTCTAAATACGTCACCCAAGAAGAAGGGGAAGTTATTGCCACTTTACCAGTGGGATATGCCGACGGATATAAGAGAAAACTAACCGGCGTAGGAGAAGTTTTAATTAACGGAAAACGTGCTAAAATAAGAGGATCCATTTGCATGGACCAAATGATGGTAGACGTTACAGACATCGACTGTAAAGCTGGAGACGAAGTTATCCTCTTTGGTTACGAAGAAAACGCACCTACAACTGCGGAGCTAGCTGAACTGTTAGACACTGGAAACATAGACATTCATTCGACACTGACGAGAAGAGTTCCAAAAGTTTATATAAAAGACGGCGAAGCGGTGGCTATGACGGATTATTTAATGGATTAAAAATTTATAAAATTGGAGAGTTTAGAAAAGAATTTTTTCTTGACTCTCTTTTTTTATTATAAGATTTTAATGGTAAAACCAGTTGTATAGTTATTAAGGTTTTAATAACATAGTATAAAATGAAAAACATTTTGAAATCAAATAAAAAAAGCATCATTTTACTTGGATACTTTCTAAAGTTTAATTGTATTTAAATTAAAATGTTGGAGGACTCAATGCAAATATAATAGCGCATATTTCGTTAGTTGGATTTTTCCATAGGTGTGGCGTATTGTTGTCTAGTCTTATACTATCTCCTTTTTGCAAAGTTACAACATCATTTTCTAAATGGAGTTCTATAGTTCCTTCTGTACATACTGCTACTTCTTCAGCATCGTGGGAATTCAGTTTATCAGAGCTTATTTGTTTTGGGCCTAGAGTCATCTCACATAATTGAACAACTCCTTCTAAATCAGGGCTCAGTAGATCATATCCGAGTTCTAGTTCATTGGAGTCACTTTTACCTCTAATTATTCTTACCCTATCTTGTTTTTTTACTAAATGCGCTTTAGTGCTAGACGTATAGTCAAAAAAGCTAAACATTGGTACATCTAAATTAGCTGCAATAAGTCTTAATGTTCCCAATGATGGATTAGCTAAACCTCTCTCTATTTGACATAGCAATGAAACTGAAACCTCTACTTATGTTGCCAAATCTTTAATTGTAAAACCTTGGGAAGTCCTAATATTTTTGATTTTTTCTCCTAATATTTTTGCTTCTTTCATAATCACTCCTAGCAATTGTATTGAAATATACTATATCATAAAATTGATGAATTTTCAATGAAAAGTCAATAAGTATTAATTCATATCATTGATTAAATCTAGGTTTCAGAGAATTTAAACAATCGAATAACTAATTTCAACTATATTAAAAATTTAAATTGTATTGCATATATTATATTCATATGGTACTATGTAATTAATTAAGGAGGTGAAGTAATGGCTGGAATTATTTCTAATGAAATAGTCGAAAATTTAGCGAAAGGAGAACCACTACTATGGATAAATCCGAATAAGAAAAAAGATGAAAAAATAATATCCGACACAGAACTATCAATTAAAGAAATATATGATGCCGAAGCAAGGTTACAAAGATTTGCTCCATTAATATTAAAATACTACCCTGAGACTGAAGAAACTAGAGGACTTATAGAGTCTAAATTAGTACCAATTAAACAAATGGAAAAATATCTAAGGGAAAATTTTAAATTTGAAGGCAATTTGCTTCTTAAACAGGATTCACACTTAAAAATTGCAGGTTCAATAAAAGCTAGGGGTGGCATATACGAGATACTATACATTGCTGAAAAAATTGCAAAAGATAATGGAATCATTACGGAAGAAAGCTCATACTTGGATTTAACGAGTGAGAAGTGTAGAAGCCTTTTCTCTGAAAAAACCATTCACGTGAGTTCGACTGGAAATCTTGGGTTGTCAATAGGAATTATATCTAGAACATTGGGATTTAATGTAGTAGTTCATATGTCTTCTGATGCGAAGCAGTGGAAGAAAGATCTTCTTAGAGGCAAAGGAGCAAAGGTTATAGAATATGATGGTGATTTTTCATCGTCTGTAATTCAAGGAAGAACTATGGCTTCAAAGAGTTCAAATACTATTTTTGTTGATGATGAAAATTCCAAAAACTTATTTTTAGGATATTCAGTTGCGGCATTAAGACTCGTAACACAATTGCAAGAGCAAGGAATCCAAGTCACTAAAAAAAGTCCATTATTTGTTTATATACCGTGTGGAGTTGGGGGAGCGCCGGGTGGCATAACTTTTGGCTTAAAACAAGTTTTTGGAGATAACGTTCATGTGTTTTTTGTTGAACCTACCAAATCTCCTAGCATGTTATTGGGCTTAACAACTGGATTGAATGACAAGATATGTGTTCAGGATATTGGTTTAGATGGTAAAACCTTAGCAGATGGACTAGCAGTTGGAAGACCTTCTAAGTTTGTAGGAAAAATAATTGAAAATTTAATCAGTGGAATTTTTACAGTTGAAGACAGAGTGTTGTTTGAGTACTTAAGGAAATTGAACTGTTACGAAGGCATAAAAGTAGAACCTTCAGCATGTGCTGCATTCGAAGGAGTCCATAAAATATATCAATATCCTGAAGGAATAAAGTATATTGATAATTACGTTGATTGTAAGCGAGAAAGAATTAATCATATCGCATGGGTAACAGGAGGAGCTTTAGTTCCGGAAGATATTATGGAAAAGTACCTAGATACATACTTATAGAAAACGATTTTAAGGAGGTTTATTATGTATGATGTTATTATTAAGAATGGGACAATCATTGATGGTACCGGCAATTCCCGATATAAGGGTAATATAGGTATTAAAAATGGAAGAATTGAATTAAATCCTGATGTTTTAGAAGGTATAGAAGTGATTGACGCTGAGGGGCTAATAGTTTCGCCAGGTTTTATCGATGCTCACTCACATGGCGACTTAATTTTAGGCAGTGAAGATGCCGCTTTATTTAAAACAACTCAAGGGATAACTACAGAAATGGTAGGGCAGTGCGGACTATCAGTTGCTCCAATAGTAGAAGAAAATCTAAAAGACGTACAAAATATGCTTGCTATGGGTACTACGTTTTTCCCTGAAGATATGAAAAATTGGTGTAGTTATGAAAGATTTTTAGAATATGCAGATAAGCAAAAAATGACAACAAACTCCAAAATGTACATAGGCCATAGCACTCTAAGAATTTCAGTGATGGGAATGGAAAATAGAGTGGCTACAAAAAAAGAATTAGATACTATGAAGGGGATTTTAAGGGAAGCAATGGAGTCAGGTGCAGCAGGTTTTTCGACTGGGTTAATTTATACTCCGTCTGTTTATGCAACAGAAGAAGAAATTATAGAATTAGCTAAGGTATTAAGTCCCTTTGACGGAATATATGCAAGCCATATGAGGAACGAATCAGATAAAATCGTTAAAGCTGTTAAAGAGACAATTAACGTAGGTAAAGAGGCTGGTGTTAGAGTTAATATATCCCACCATAAAATGTTGGGTAAGCCAAATTGGGGCAAACAATCAGAAACTCTAAAATTGATTCATGAGGCAAATAATGACGGATATTTAGTATTCCACGATCAATACCCTTATACAGCAAATATGACTACGTTAAATGCAACAATGCCTCCGTGGCACTTATCAGAAGGTTTCTCAGCGATGACTAAAAAATTGCAAGATCCTGAATTTAGGAAAAAAATAAAGGCTGAAATGGAAGATCCAAACACAGACTATGATAATTATTATCTTAATGCAGGTGGTTGGTCCGGAGTCTACGTATACTCTTCTCCACTAATGCCTGAAGCTGAAGGACAATTTATATCAGATTATGCTAAAAACATAGGTGAAGATCCTTGGGATGCCTTTTTTAATATTTGTATTGAAAATAACTGTGAGACAGGTGGCGTTTACATGAGTATGTCTGATGAAGATGTTTTTGAG
This sequence comes from Bacillota bacterium, assembly GCA_023418835.1. Lineage (GTDB taxonomy): Bacteria > Bacillota > Clostridia > Tissierellales > Peptoniphilaceae > Neofamilia. Next base: position 6,535 of record JAEZYW010000122.1, read on the forward strand.
ATAATCAGAGATCCTTATTGTATAGTAGGTTCAGACGGTTTAACACGTAGCTGGAAAGACAAGGGTCATCCAAGAGCTAGCGCAACTTTTCCCCATGCTATTAATTATTTTGTTAAAGAGAATAATATTTTGACATTAGAAGAAATGATTAGGAAAATGACGGGTTTGTCTGCTGAGTTTTTACTTATAAAAAACAAAGGACTGATAAAAGACGGATATGATGCTGATTTAGTAATTTTCGATTACGAAAATCTAGTTGACACTGCAACATACGCAGATTCCAATAGGATTACAGAGGGCATTAGCTATGTGTTTGTCAACGGAAAAAAAGTATATCAAGATAAAAAATTTACTGGAATAACTCCAGGAAAATTTATTAATCATGTCAATCAATAAATAAATTATAGGAGGTATTTTATGAGTATTTTATTAGCTTTTTCAATAGTAATGATTGTATTGTTTGTTGGACTAATAGTTTT
>JAEZYW010000156.1 GCA_023418835.1 Bacillota bacterium
GAACTGGCCTACGTTTTTCAAGATTTCCAGTTATTTCCCTTTAAGATTTGGGAAAATATTGCAAGTTATGCTACAACTGACGAGGATATTATTCCAAAGGAAATTGAATCAAAGGTAAGAGATTGCCTATCTAGAGTGGACATGGAAGAGACGATTGACAAACTTCCCTACGGTTTAAACACTTGGATGAATAAAAATTTAAATGAAGAATCCACAGAATTTTCTGGTGGTCAAAGACAAAAACTTGCAATGGCAAGGGCAGTTTACAAAGACGCTTCTTTTGCAATCCTAGACGAACCCACCGCGGCTTTAGACCCTTTGGCAGAGTCAGAAATTTATGGAAATTTTTCAGATTTAGTCAAGGATAAAACGGCTTTATTTATATCCCATAGAATGAGCGCAAGTAAATTCTGCGATAGGATATTGGTTTTAGATAACGGCACAATAATAGGAAGTGGAAGTCACGAAGAACTTATAGAAAGCAATTCCCTTTATTCCTCCTTGTACAAAGCTCAAGCTAAATATTACGAAAATTAATAAAAACCCAGAACGACAGGTTGTATCCCTGAACTTCTGGGTTTTATTTGTTTATTTATTTTCTTCTAATAATTCTTTATAAATTTGTTTTGAAGATAAAATAAAGTTAGTATATCCACTGTTTATTTCCAAATCTTCTCCGTCTAGAGTTTTAAAAACTAAATCCATCTCCTTGGCAAAAAGAAAGAATGGCGAGTAATCCCAAGGACCTCCTCTGTAGTTGATATAAGCACCTAACCTACTGGAAACTACCCTACTTCCTTCAAGACCACAGGTTCCAACACTTCTGGTTCCAAAGGATTTTTCTACAATTTTATTAAAAAGATCAGGTTTATGAAGATACATTCTCCTTATGTCAGTGGAAACTAGAGTATCTTCTATGGAAAGGTTTTTAGGCTTTTCCAACTTTACTCCATTTAGAAAAATTCCTTCTCCAGCCATACCGTGATAAAGGTCGTCCTTTGTCACTTCATAAATATAAGTGAGCATTGGCTCTCCATTTTCAAAGTAAGATACTATTGTGCAAAAATCATTTCTTTGCTTTACAAAATTAGTAGTCCCGTCAATAGGATCAATTACCCAAAGATTATTTGTGTTGTAATTTTTATCTATTTCATAGGTTTCTTCACCTAATATCTCATGGTCGGGAAATCTTTCCAAAATCTTTGAAGTTAAATATTCTTCAATTCCCTTATCCACGTCGGTAACTAAATCTCTTTTTCCAGTTTTTTGAATTATATCTACTATCTCTATTTTATTAATAACTTCTGGTATTTTCCTTATGACATCTTGAATAAACTCGTCATATTCTTTAATTCTTTCCAACTTAATCCTCCCAAAATAATCTTAATCCTAATGATACCATATAAATATAAATTAATGGATTATTTTGAAAATCTTACATAAACAAAACAAATTTCTTTAAATCATCTCTACATTTCTGTCGTAATTTAATATTGTAGACTTTCTTTCGTCTGAAATTTTAGGAATTGTTATCATAAACAAAATTGCGACTATAAAGCCTATACCGTAGGAAAGCAAGTAGCTATATGGTGAGAGTCCAAAAAGATGACCCAATCTAGATTCAATTCCTAAGCCAATGTTAGCGTGACTAATGTATGCTGCCACCACAAAGGCATAAAATGCTCCTGGTAATAGAGAAATGTAGTAATTTTTTCCAGCAGTTTTTAGATAAACGGTAACCATTCCCAAAGCAAACACTGCAACTAATTGGTTTGTAAATCCAAAGTATCTCCACAATAAATTGAATCCACCTGGTGACAGTTTTGCAAATGACAAAATTGCAATAGTAGGAATAAAAATAATCATTGTAAGTCCCACTCTTTTCTTAACATCCCTTTGGTCAATATTAAATTGCTCTGCAATCATAAGTCTCAAGGATCTAAAGGCAGTGTCTCCTGAAGTTATAGGTAATATAATAACCCCGGCAATTGCCACTAGACCTCCAATATTTCCCATAAATTCTCTGGAGATTATACCAACAATCGCAGTCGCTCCAGTGTCTGAACCAGTTCCTCTGTTAAATAATACCATAGCCCCTGCTGCCCAAACCATTGCAATCAATCCTTCTACAATCATCGTATTGTAGAAAGTTCCACGGCCTTCCTTTTCTTTTCTGACAGTTCTAGAAATTAAAGTTGCTTGGCTTCCGTGGAAACCTGACATGATTCCACAAGCTACTGTAATGAAGAATACGGGAATAAATTTTTGTCCTGTGGGATGTTGAAGTAGTAGTCCACCTGATAAATTAGACAGATTTGCACCGCCGTCTCTCAATATTCCAATAAGTATTATTATTGCAGAAATAATCAATACCCCACCAAAAACTGGATACACTCTTCCAATCAATTTGTCAATTGGGAAAATAGTTGAAATTATATAATATCCTAAAATAATAGCGTATACCCACCAAATTATGTTACTATTTACCGATCTGCCAAGGACGTCTCCAACAATTAAATCCCCTGGAGTGTATATAAAAACAACTCCCGTCAAAAGCATTAGAACCCAAATGATTACAATATAAATTTTTGTAGGGCTTCCGCCTAAGAACTTTTGCATCATTTTAGGAACTTGGGCACCTTTATTTCTCATGGAAATCATTCCCACAAAATAATCGTAAACTGAACCTGCAAAAATATTTCCTAAAGGAATTGTTATAAATGCAATAGGTCCAAATAAAATCCCTTGGATAGGTCCTAATATAGGTCCCGTTCCTGCTATATTAAGTAATTGTATTAGTTTGTTTTTCCAAGCAGGCATTCCAACATAGTCCACACCATCTTCCAATTCAATTGCAAGAGGCGTTCTGTCATCAGGGTTGAAAACCTTTTCACAAAAAGCTCCGTAAACA
>JAEZYW010000067.1 GCA_023418835.1 Bacillota bacterium
CTTCTTTCTTATTGAATAGAGAATATTTTATAGTATCGCTAAAATGTTTGAAAAAATTGTAAATAGAAATTTGATCAAAGTTCTCCATTAAAGCCGGGGTGTGTTTTGTTAGCAGTTGATCTATTAAATTCAGTTGTTTTTTCATCAGTCTAGGTAAGACGATATTATCAAAAAACACGTCTACATCGTCATCGACTATATATTCGTCGTATATATTTTCAATTATTTCTTTCTCTTCTTTTGTAAGAACTATGAAACTTTTGTATAAGGTAAACAAATTCGTCTCAATATCAAAAAAAGAAAGACCAAATAAAACGTCTCCTTTTCTTAAAGGATCACTATCGTTTGTCACAAGGGTCTCAAAAATAGAGGACTTTAAATCCACAACGTGGACACTTCCTCTAGCTTTATCACTTAAAACTTCAAAAAATCCAAATTTTGAGTTAAATTCAAAATCGTCTTTAACTTGAAAAAAAATCTCCTTGTTATCATCTCCGTATTTTTCCATGAGTTTTGTAAGTTTTTCTTCTATACTCATATCTATACCAGTTGATAAGACTAAAAGATCATTTTCTATGTCAGGTAAATTTCTAATTTTACTAGTTGGCAAACCGTAAGATTGAAATATTTTTCTATATATATTTTTTTTATTTCTCTCTACATAATCCAAGAGACTTTTTATATCTTTAATATTAGAGTTCATCAATTCCTCCCCATATTACCCTAAGTATAATTCAAATTCGTTAATAAATAAAGAGTTTACGCCCTATATATTTTGTAAAGGTTTATTAACATTTTTATCCACATCTACATCCTATAAATACCCTTATCCACAAAGTTTTCAACATTATCCACAGGGTGGTGAAGATTTGTTCTGTTTATGTTAATAAAATATTAGATTTGCATTAATTAAGAAATAAAGGGTAATATATTTATAACTTAATTTTAAGTAACGAAGTAACAGGAGGAAATATTATGTTAATTAATTTTACAGGAAAAAATGTACAAGTCACAGAGGACATGAGACAAATGGCAGAGAACCAGTTGAACAAATTGGACAAGTACTTCAATGAAGAAGTAAGATGTAACGTTACATTTTCCGAATTTAAAGAAAACTCTGTAGTGGAAATAACCATTAATCTTCCTGGATCATTTATCAGATCAGAAGTGTCTGATCCAGACTTGAGAACAGCATTAGACAGAGCAACCGACAGGTTGGCAAGGCAAATTAGGAAGCATAAAACCAAGCTTAAAAAGAAATATCAAGGTAAAGAGACAATACGTATCGACAATATACCTGATTGGCCAATCCAAGACGACTCAAGTGACAGTGACAAAATTATTAAAACTAAAACATTTTCTACAAGGCCAATGTCCGAAGATGAAGCCATACTTCAATTGGAATTGGTAGGTCACAACTTCTATGTTTTCAACAACTCTGAATCAAATCAAATGAATGTGTTATACAAAAGACAAAATGGAGGTTATGGACTCTTAATTCCAAGTGAATAGAAAATATTAATATAATAACGTCTTAGCAATTGCTAAGACGTTATCTATGTATTTACGATTTTATTCAAAATCTGTCAATTCTAGTGATGTTAAAATGGCGTTATCTATATCCACCATTCTTCTTTTATCAAACTTTCCTATCTTATCTTTTAGTCGTTGTTTATCTATTGTACGAATTTGTTCCAACAGCACCACCGAATCCTTTGGAAGTCCAAATTTTTCACTGGCATTTATTTTTACATGGGTCGGCAACTTAGTTTTATTCATTCTAGAGGTTATGGGTGCAATAATTACAGTTGGAGAATATTTATTTCCAACATCATTTTGAATTATTACAACGGGTCGAATTCCCCCTTGTTCCGAACCCAATACTGGACTGAGAATCGCGTAAAATAGATCTCCTCTCTTTACAACCATATCTTTTGTTATTACCTTTCTTCCAATTTTCTAAATACTTCGTCTAGATTATCAATTATATCCCTTGCAACCATGGTGGTTTTGGATTTTTTCTTACTAGAAATTTCTCCCGCTATGGAGTGAATATTAACTCCTAAAACAGATGCTTCATACAGATCATATCCTTGCGCAACTAAGGAAGTAATAATCCCAGCAAGAACATCTCCAGAACCAGCCGTAGCCAAACCAGAGTTTTCTCTATCTACTATTTCAAAAGATTCTCCATCAGTTATTAAGGTTTTAGAATCTTTTAAGACCAATACAACGCCATAGATCTTTGCAAAATCTTTTGCCAAGGAGTAAAGTTTTTCTCCAGGTCCTAAAACTTTTCCAGTTAACCTACTAAACTCTAATATGTGTGGCGTTAGTATAACTTTGGACTTTTTCGAAATTAGGTTACTCAAATCTTCTGCTAACATATTTATTCCATCGGCGTCTATTATTAATTTTGTTTTTTCTCCAAGCAATCTTCTTAGAAGTTCTCTCTTCTTTCTATTAACACCTACACCGCAACCAAATAAAACGCTATCCATTTTAGAAATGTCTTTTAGAGGATCTGTACTTCTCAAAATGACCTCTACATGTTTTGTCGAAAGAGGAAGAAAAATTTCATCTTCATCATCAACATAGTGATATGTAAGACCGCATCCCGATTTTAAGGTTGCCGTACTAGATAAATAGCCTGCCCCCACCATTCCTTTTGAACCCGTTATTACCATGGCCTTTCCAAAAGTGCCTTTATGAGAAAAGTCCGGTCTTTTTTTATATAATTCTAACACCCTACTTGGAACTTCTACCCCATTATCATTTATTAAAGCAACTGTAATTGCAAAGTCTCCGTCGTGACTAGCAGATAGCATGAATTTTTTCCCCTTTGCTTCTCCCCTTGGAGCTCCTATGGTAGAATGGAATATGTGAATATCTTTAAAAGTTAATCCTTTGGAAAATCCAGTTCCTAAAGCTTTGGAAATGGATTCCTTAAAGCTAAATAAGGCAGCAATTGTTTCTGCCTTATATTTTCTTTTCTTTATGTATTCAATTTCCTCATGATTAAATATTCTGTTGAGGAATTTGTCTCCAAATTTATCATATATATTTTTTATCCTATTAATATCTACAATATCTGTTCCGATATTACCATACATCAAAATCATCTCCAATTATATTATACTACAACTTCCTCCAATTAACATAGTCTAATGTAATAAATTAAATTCAATGCGTTTCCCAAGTTTTTTAATCATCTAACTTATGTTATAATTTAGGGTGTGTTGGGAGGTAATAAAATGAATTATTCAAATTTTATAGATAAAGATTTAAAAGTCTCGCGTTTGGGATTTGGTTTAATGAGACTTCCTGTAATTGAAAATGATAACGGTCAAATTGACTACAAAAAATCTAGAGCTCTAGTGGAACTGGCAGTAGAAAAAGGAATCACGTATTTTGATACCGCCTATGTTTATCACGAAAATCAAAGTGAAATATTTGCAGGAGAGATGTTTAGAGGGGATTTAAGAGAAAAAGTATTTATAGCGACTAAATGCCCTGTGTGGAAAGTAAAAAAAGAAGAGGATTTCTTCACCCTATTGGATGTAGAACTTCAAAGACTTCAAACGGATTATATTGATTTTTATTTACTACACGCTTTAGACCAAGAGCGTTTTGATATAATCAAAGAAAAAAATATTTACGAAAATGCTTTAAAGGCAAAAGCAGATGGAAAAATTCGATACTTAGGATTTTCATTTCACGATGATTTGAAAGTTTTTAAAGAAATCATAGACACTTACGATTTCGATTTTTGTCAAATTCAACTTAATTATTTAGATGAAAACTACCAAGCTGGATTAGAGGGCTTAAAATACGCTAAATCTAAAGGTCTTTCAGTTGTAATTATGGAGCCTTTAAGAGGAGGACAACTTGCTCAATTGCCTAAATCAATTACAGACCAATTGGGTGGCTTTTCTCCAGTGGAATTGGCCTTAAGTTATCTTTACAATATGGAAGATGTGGATGTAGTTTTGAGTGGAATGAACGAGTCTTTTCAAATTGAAGAAAATATAGAAATAACAGGTAAAGTTCTTCCCAATTCTATATCCGAGGATACTTTAGAAAAAATAGATTTTCTAAAAAAAGAAATACATTCTAGGATAAAAGTGGATTGCACTAGATGCAATTACTGCATGCATTGCCCTACTGGCGTAAAAATACCATCAATATTTAAAGCATATAATAATAAATACATCTTTGAAAATATAGAAGGTTGTAATGAAGAGTATGCTAAATTATTAGAAGATAAATCTGGTCAACCAAATTGCATTGAGTGTGGACAATGTGAGGCGGAATGTCCTCAGCATTTAAGTATAATTGAAGATTTAAAAAATGCCCACGAAGATCTCACTGGAGGAAATATATGAAAAAGAAAATTTCTTTAATTTTGTTGGCTTTGCTCTTGCTTGTCGGTTGCAATAACAAGGAAAATACTGAAAGTGCTAAAGTTGAAAATCCAGAAAATGACATTTCCATTTCTGAAACGGAAAATGCCACAGAAGCTGAAAAAGTTGAAACTGACGAAAATGAAAATGCCAATGTAGACAATAATTCTGAAGATGAACTGGAAGAAGAAACCGATCCAACGGTTGAAGAAGAAGTTGAAATTTTAGAAAAAAACTCTGATTATATTTCCATTATTAAAATGAGTCAAACAGGGGCTACTGGAAGAGAAATTCACGTCCTAGAAGACCTTAAAGG
>JAEZYW010000074.1 GCA_023418835.1 Bacillota bacterium
CCTTTAAGGCTTTTCTGCATATTGCATCTATGTCTACAGGCTGCTCAGGTACTACAATACTTTCTCCCCCACCTGCCAAAGCAGAATAAAGGGCTAAGTCTCCTGAATGTCTCCCCATAACTTCAATTACATTTGCACGTCCATGAGATGAAGAGGTGTCTCTCAATTTTCCTATAGCGTCAATTACTGTTTCAATTGCAGACCAAAAACCAATGGTGTAATCACAGTAATTCAAATCGTTATCAATGGTACAAGGTATTCCAATGGTCATTATTCCTGCTTCAGAAAGCTTTTTAGCTCCCCTAAAAGATCCATCTCCCCCTAATACAATTAACCCATCAATATTGTAAACATCTAAAACATTGAGGGCCTTATTAAAGCCTTCTTCAGTTTGAAATTCTTCACTTCGAGCAGTTCCAAGTATTGTTCCACCTCTTTGGATTATATCCCCAACACTAGATGCATTTAGCTCTGACAACTCGCCATCAATTAATCCTTTATAGCCATTATTAATTCCATATACAGTAATTTTATTAAATATAGCAGTTCTCACAATAGCTCTAATGGCAGGATTCATACCAGGTGCGTCGCCACCACTGGTCAATACAGCAATTTTCATAATTTCCTCCTATCTTAAAATAATATCTCTTTCTTCTAAATGTCCACTTAAAGAGCTAGTAATCGCATCTATCTTTGTGACATCAATTTTTATGTTCTCATTTGCGGTAGTTAATTTCTCATTACTAAAATAGAATACCACATCTGTTTCACCTTTATAGGAATTTAAAACATTTATTACATTATTGATTGTAGGTGTGTCATTTTTAGACTCCATTCTTATAAATAGCTTCTTTCCATTGGTCCTTTTCATTTCTTCTTCTATTGGAGTAATTCTTTCTACTATCAACTTTGTATCTTCAGCATCTGATACTTGTAATTTTCCTATGACACTAACGACCTTACCTTCTTGTAATATTTCTACGTATTTGTCATAAGTTCTAGGAAAAATCACACACTCAATGGAATCTATAAGGTCTTCTATTGTAATAAAAGCCATTAAATCATTTTTTCTAGTAAGCATTCTTCTCACATTTATTATCATTCCTGCGATTTTCATCACCTTGCCATCGTGGAAAATGTGGTCTTCCGTCTCGTCGTGAAGCTTTATTTCTCCAATTGAATATGTGTTTATTTTGTTTATAGTTTCTTCATATTCTTCTAGTGGATGTCCTGTAATGTAAACTCCTGTGCTTTCTTTTTCCATTTCATACAATTCTGTATTGGAAAACTCAGGAACATTTGGAAATACAATGTCGTACTCCTCAGAATCCTCGTTGACTCCTCCAAATAAATCCACTTGTCCTTTGATATTCCTCTTTTGTTCTTGTAAGTGGCTTGACAATATTTCTTCATAAACGCTAATCGCCTTTGCTCTACTTGGAATAATTCCATCTAAAGAACCAGAGCGAATAAACCCGTCAATTGCCCTCTTATTTAGAGCATTAGGTCTGTAATCTGAAACCCTAGTTATAAAATCTTTTAAGCTAGTGAATTCTCCGCCAGATTCCCTTGCTCCAAGGATGGCTTCTATAACGCCTACACCAATTCCTTTTATACCCAATAGACCAAAGCGAATCGCACCATTCTCCACAGAAAATTTTCGGAAAGATTTGTTTACATCTGGTCTTAAAACTTCTATACCCATTCTCTTACATTCTTCTAAATAAAGTACTACTTGATTAGTCTGACTAACTATGGAAGAAATTAAAGCAGCCATAAATTCTGCAGGATAATATCTCTTAAGATAAGCAGTTTGAAAGGCAACTACTGCATAGGCAACGGAGTGACTTTTATTAAAAGCGTAGTTTGCAAAATCTATCATTAAATCAAATATTCGATTTGCACTAAATTCATCTACTCCGTTTCTAATCGCTCCAGAAACTAATACATTGCCTTTTTCATCTTCTTCCCCATAGATGAATATCTTTCTTTCCCTTTCCATCTCGTCCATTTTTTTCTTACTCATGGCGCGACGAATTAAATCTGCATGACCTAGGGAATAGCCTCCAATATTTTGTACAATTTGCATTACCTGTTCTTGGTAAACAATACACCCATAAGTTGGCTCTAAAATCTCTTCCAACTGGGGATGAATGTATGATATTTTTGAATTATCATGTTTTGATGCGACAAATTGTGGAATCTGATCCATTGGACCAGGCCTAAAAAGAGAGTTTGCAGCTACTAAGTTTTCAAATCTATCTGCTTTTAATTCCTTTAAGAATCTTCTCATGCCTGGTGACTCAAACTGAAAAATTCCAATTGTCTCTGCGTTTTTAAAAAGTTCTAAAACTTCTGGATCTTCATTGTCTATGTTGTTTATATCAATTTCTATTCCGTGATTTCTTTTTATTGCTTCTAGGGAATCTTGAATTACCGTTAAAGTCCTAAGACCCAAAAAGTCCATCTTTAAAAGTCCCAATTCCTCTAGTTCAATCATATTAAATTGAGTACAAATTATCTCATCATTTCTAGTAAGGGGAACATAATCGGTAACCTCTGATCCTGTAATCAATACCCCGGCAGCGTGAGTCGATGTGTGACGAGCAAGTCCCTCAACAGCTAAAGCTATATCGATAATTCTCTTAACTTCAAAATCTTCGTCATATGCTCGCTTTAACTCTTTAGAAGTTTCTAAAGCCCTCTCTAAAGTTATATTTAATGCGTTGGGAACCATTTTAGCTATGGTGTCACATTTTCCATAGGGAATGTCTAAGGCTCTCCCAACATCTCTAATTGCTCCCTTTGCAGCCATAGTTCCAAAAGTAACAATTTGAGCTACTTTATCAGATCCATATTTTTCTATAACATAATCGATTACTTCTTCTCTTCTTTCATAGCAAAAGTCGATATCTATATCAGGCATAGAAACTCTCTCTGGATTTAAAAACCTTTCAAAAAGCAAATTATATTCTAAAGGATCTACTCCAGTGATTTCTAAAGCATAGGAAATAATTGAACCCGCAGCCGAACCCCTACCAGGACCCACAGGAATATTTTGTTCTTTTGCAAATCTTACAAAATCCCAGACTATTAAAAAATAATCCACATATCCCATGTTTTTTATTGTGTTGAATTCAAACTCATAGCGCTCTTGAATCTCTTTTGTAATCAAACCGTAACGCTTTCTCAAACCTTCTTCTATGAGTTCTCTTAAATAATCTTCGTTTTCATATCCTTCGGGAGCAAAAAAATGCGGAAGCTTGGTCTTGTGAAACTCTATGTCAACTTCACATCTGTCTGCAATCTTTTGGGTGTTCGCCAATGCTTCTGGAGCATATGAAAACAACTCGTACATCTCCTCAGGGGATTTTAGATAAAACTCGTTAGAGGGAAATTTCATCCTATTCTCATCATTTATAGTCTTCCCAGTTTGTATGCATAAAAGCACATCGTGGGCAATGTAATCTTCTTTTTTAAGGTAATGGGAGTCATTGGATGCTATAAGTTCAATTCCAGTGTCCTTAGACAACTCTAACAACTTCTTATTAATAATTTTTTGTTCTTCCATCCCATGGTCTTGAAGTTCTAAGAAAAAATTTCCTTTCCCGTAGATTTCTTCATATAAAAAAGCCTTCTCCTTCGCTTTTTCGTATTCACCACTTAAAAGATACTCTTGAACTTCTCCAGAAATACAAGCACTAGTTGCAATAATTCCTTCTGAATATTTTCTGAGCACTTCGTAATCTACACGAGGTCTATAATAAAATCCATCAACATT
>JAEZYW010000050.1 GCA_023418835.1 Bacillota bacterium
GAAAGTTACAAAGAATCTGTCTTGCCAAAGAGCATTAGAAACAGAGTTTCCATTGAAGCTGCTGCAACGCTTCCATGGTATAAATATGTGGGATTGGACGGAATTGCAATTGGTCTCGATAGATTTGGAGAATCAGGACCAGGAGAAAAAGTCTATGAACACTTAGATATAACAGGAGACAGAGTTTATAGAGAAGCTTTAAAAGTTCTTAAGTAATATTTTAATCTTCTTTTATAGTATATCGGCTATAAAAGAAGATTTTTTTATTTACTAAGAATAAAATACTTGATATTATTTATTATATACATTTATTTTAGGAGATGATTTATGAACAAAAAGAATAATATGGTTTTGATTTCAGGCCTCGCTTTGTTCTCCATGTTTTTTGGAGCTGGGAATTTAATTTTTCCTCCCACATTAGGTAGGATGGTAGGTTCAAATTTTATTCCCGCAATTTTGGGATTTGTAATCACTGCCGTTGGAATCGTAATGCTTGGGGTAATAGCAACTACCAAAGCAGGGGGAAGTATTGACAAGATTGCAGACAAACTAGGAGATAGATTTTCTTTACTTTTCGGTACTTTAATTTTGTTAGCAATTGGGCCTGGACTTGCAATTCCGAGAACCGCTGCTACAACTTTTGAAGTAATCCAAGGAAGTCTATTATCTAGTCTAAGTCCAGTGGTTTCCTCTATAATATTTTTTGCAATTGTATTATTTTTCGTATTAAATCCCACGAGTATGATAGACAGATTGGGTAAATTTCTGACGCCAGCTCTTTTAATAACCCTTGCTCTAATTATATTTAAAGGATTTACAACACCCCTGGGCCAGCCATCCCAAATAGAAATGGAAAATGTATTTGGAATGAGCTTTGAAGAAGGCTATCAAACTATGGATGCCCTTGCAGCTTTGGTATTTACATCTGTGATAATAAAGGGTTTTCAGATTAAGGGGATTAAAGATAACAAAACTATTGTAAATCTAACAATTAAAGCTGGAATATTCGCTTCGGTATTTTTATGTATCGTATACGGAGGTCTTCTTTATATAGGAGCGACTACTTCTTCTATTGACTTGGGAGAGATTGGAAGGGTTCCCTTGTTGATATATATAGCAGAAAACTTGCTAGGACCCTTGGGAAAAGTCGTTCTTAGTGTTGCCATGGCCCTTGCATGTCTGACAACGGCAATCGGTTTGACTTCTACTGTGGGGACTTTTTTCAATAAGGCTTCTAAAAATAAGTTGAGTTATAAAGCAATCGTCATAATTTCTACTATATTTAGCGCCTATTTTGCAGTAATGGGTGTGGATTTTATTGTTAAATTCTCTGTGCCAATTTTGCTTGCCTTATATCCAGTTTCCATAGTGTTAATATTTTTAAATTTATTTCCAAATGTATTTAAAAGTAAAAGCGTCTATGTTGGAGCAGTTTCGGGAGCATTTATTCCCACTTTAATTAAATTTACAACTTATTTAGAAGGCTTATTGCCAGCGTCTTTTGATAGCTTTTTATGGATTATTCCTGTGGTGTTAGTGGGCGTTATATTTGCAGTTTTAGATAAGAATTCCAAGGTTTAATACAGTAGACTTTGTGAATATTTTGTGTAATTTAACGAAAAAACTTGAATTATCCGTGGAATTTATTATAATAGTCAATGATGGAGGTGCAAAATGAAAAAATTTGCTTTATTAATGGCAATGGTTTTATGCTTTGCTACACTAGTAGCTTGTGGTGATAAGCCAGCAGAAACTACGCCAGCTGAACCAAGTGCAGATGCAGAAACTTTAACAGGAAGTGCTGATGGATTCTCAAGTGACACTCCTATAGAAGTTGAAGTTGTTAAAGAAGGAGATACAATAACTTCTGTAACTGTTACAAATCATGCTGAATCTGTCGATGATATCGAAGAAGTTAAAACAGCATTAGAACAAGTTCCAGCAGCTATTCAAGAAGCTAACGGTACTGACGGAGTTGAAGTTGTATCAGGTGCTACTTATACAAGCGAAGGTATCATTAACGCTGTAAACGACGCATTAGGAAAATAAATAATTAGTATTAGAGAGAGCTTGCAAATGCAGGCTCTTTTAAATTATAATAAATTTATGAAAAAATATTACGCAGTAAGAAAAGGAAAGACTCCAGGAATATACGAAACTTGGGATGAATGTAAAGACCAAGTAATGGGTTATAGTGGAGCTGAATATAAAAAATTTAATACAGAAAACGAAGCTAAAAATTTTATGGGAATTGGGACAGATAAAAAAAGAGATATTCCAATTTCTGATGAGACCATGATTGCTTATGTAGATGGAAGTTACAACTCCCTTGATGGAAGTTACAGTTATGGCGCAGTTATAATTTCAAATGAGGGAACACAGGAATTTGGCGAAAGATTTAAAAAGGACAAATACTCTGAACATAGAAATGTAATAGGAGAGATTAGAGGATCTGTCTTTGCCATGAATTTAGCTTTAAAAAACGGATACAAAAGGCTTATTCTCCATTACGATTATGAGGGCATAGAAAAATGGGCTACAGGAGTATGGAAGAGAAATAAAGAGGCTACAATTTTGTATCACGAATACTTTAAATCCATAAAAGATAAACTGAAAGTAGATTTTGTAAAAGTAAAAGCCCATAGCGGCGACAAATACAACGAAATGGCAGATAAACTGGCAAAAGAAGCCAAAATAAAAGAAAGCTAACTGCCTGAAAAAATGGCAATTAGAAGGTATAATCGAAAGATTGACTATCTCCTTCCATCAATTTTGTCTAATATAAGTTTGGCGATAACTATTGCTATAACTATTTTAGCTATTTCTATTGTAATTGAAAATGCGTAGATAGAAAAAAATGTAAAGCCGTGACCTAAATTCATATTCAATTCCTCCTTTGTTTAATAATATATATTATACTTTAGAAGATGTAAAGAAAACGAGAGTTTATTAATACTCAACTTGTAGAAAAGAAGTTTAAGTTTGAAATACCAAACCTAAACTTCTTCTTTTTTTCCCACTTGTATATAGGGAATATTATTTTTTTCTAGCAATTCAATTGCATATTCGTCAACTCTGTAAGCATTTAGAAAATATATTGCAGAGATTCCTGCTTGTATAAGTGCTTTTGTACAATTTAAACAGGGGAAATGGGTTACATATGCCTTTGAATTTTTTACCGAAATTCCTTCCTTTGCACAGTACAATAAAGCGTTCATTTCTGCGTGTATTGTAGCTATGCAGTGGCCATCTCTCATGGTGTGGCCAATTTCATCGCAATGTGGATTTCCGGTGACGGAACCGTTATATCCCGTTGACACAATTCTATTACTTTCATTTACTAAAACACAACCTACAAATGCGCGGTCGCAAGTGGATCTTTGCGCAACCATTTTGCATATTTCCATAAAATATTCATCCCAACTTAGTCTTGCCATCTTTTCAACTCCTATTTTATATAATATAATAGCATATGTAAGGTAATAAAAATACAGAAATTTTAGGAGGTGCGAAATGTTACAAGAGTTTAAAGAGTTTATAAACAGAGGTAATGTTATCGACATGGCTGTAGGGGTAGTTATGGGTGGAGCTTTTGGTAAAATTGTTTCCAGTTTAGTAGACGGAGTTGTTATGCCTCTAATCAGTTTGATTACTGGCGGAGGGAACTTTTCCAGTAAGTTTGTAGCATTAGATGGTAACAATTACTATACTTTAGCTGAAGCTGAAGCTGCGGGAGCTGCTACTTTGAACTATGGTGCTTTGATTCAATCAATAATTGACTTTTTAATTATTTCATTTGTTATATTTATATTTATAAAACAACTAAATAGAATGAAAAAACAAGAACCAGAAGCTGCTCCAACAACAAAAGTATGCCCATATTGTAAAACAGAAATTGACATTGAAGCTAGTAGATGTCCGAACTGTACTTCTGAATTGGCATTATAATCTAAAATGCAGGAGATTATCCTGCATTACATATAAAACGAGGTCGTATTATGATTGGTTTAGCTCTAGAAGGTGGAGGAGCAAAAGGCTCATATCAAGTTGGCGCCTATAAAGCCCTATTGGAATTGGGCTATAAATTTGACTATATAGTGGGGACTTCAATAGGTGCTATTAATGGTGTAATATTTTCTCAAAATGATGAAAAAATAGCAGAAGAAGTGTGGTCAAATATAAAATATTCCACTGTAATTGATGCAGACGATAAAAGAATTCAAAAATTTATAAACGAAGATTTAACTTTTAATAATCTCAGGGAAAAATTTGAACTCATAAGGGAAGTAGTTTCAGAGGGTGGATTTGATGCTACTCCTTTTAAAGAGCTCCTTGAAGAATATGTGGACGAACAAAAGGTGCGAAACTCTAATATCAAATTTGGATTAGTAACTGTGGATTTGACCAATATGAAACCAATCGAAATTTTCGTTGACGATATGGAACCGGGAAGCCTTAAACAATACCTATACGCATCTTGCAATTTGCCGATTTTCAGACAAGTACCCATTGACGGTAGATATTTTATCGACGGGGGATTTTATTCCAACAATCCCGTTAGGATGCTGGAAGATAAATGTGATAAAATAATAAATATTCAACTTTATCCCAACAGACTTTTACATACTAATCCCAAAGGCGACGAAATAGAGGTCATAGTTCCCAGGGAAAAGCTCACGGACATTATGAATTTCGATAGAGAAGTTGCTTGTTACGGTATGAGTTTGGGATACTATGATACTTATAAATACTTTAAAAATCTTCTTGGAAACAAATACTACTTTGAAGATCCAGGGGAAGAGTTTTCTCTAAATTGCATTACCCAATTATATAAAAGTCAAGAAATAAAAGGGGAATACAGAAATTTAAGACATTTTTTGGAAGAGTGGATTCCAAATTACATTAAGTTGAATAAGTTAGGTAAGAGCCTTAACTATAATGAACTCCTTGCCCTAATGGTGGAAAGAATCTCTGAAGCGTTAGAAATTGAAAGATTTTTGATTTACACTTTAGATGATATGGCAAAAATTATTAGAGAAGATGAAAAGTTTGAAGACCTTAGAGATTTATATGATATTGAATGTAAGTTACTAGATATAATATCAATGCACAGTGAGGAAAAATGAGAAGAAAAGATAGAGAAATGGGAGAAGACTTTGCCCTAGAAGTCATAGACAATTCTGAATTTGGAGTTTTAGGAGTAGCAAAAGGAGAGGAAATTTATACAGTCCCCCTTTCTTTAGTTAGAAAAGGGGATGTTCTTTATTTTCATAGTGCTCCAGATGGAAGAAAGGTTACCATGTTTGAAGATGGAAAAGAAGTTTCTATCTCCTTTGTGTCTAAAGTTAAAGTGCCAAAGATTTTTTCCAGAGAGGAAATTATTAAAAAAATTCACGAAAAAAAGTTTGGCGAAATAGGATCTAAAGTTTTTACTACTGAATTTGAAAGCGCTCATGTAAAAGGTCATATTTACAAAGTAGAAGATGAAGGAGAAATAATAGAAGGGTTAATTTTAATTTCCAATAAATACACCCCTGAATTTACAGATTTGGCAATGGAATTTATAAAAAAAAGCCTCACCAGAACCAATGTATATAAGATTTTAATAAAGGAAATAAAAGGGAAGCGTAAAAAGTTTGATAAAAGTGGAAATGAGATGAAGTTTGGAAGAGTTGAATAGAGACCTTTGTCTTCAGTCTGAGACCATAAAACTATGGTCTTTTAGTACCATAAATAGTGTAAGAAAGGAAGTAATTCCTATCTTGCACTATTTTTGTATAATGAAGAAGTAGTATGACGAGGGTCTTTTAGGGTTGGAACATCCGTCATAAAAACTGTCATCTACCTCTTCATTATTCATATTCAGTTAAGCAGGTTGGGCAAAACGTCCGTGTCACGAGCTAAAATGAGTGTAATGGTGCAGGTAGGAACTACAAAATAAAAAGAAAGAGGTAAAAAATATGATATCTGTAGGAATAGACATATCAAAAGAAAAAATTACAGTTTGTGCATTAGAACAAGGAAGCAAAATAATCTGGAAACCATTTGATGTTTATCTAAACAAAAGTAAAGTAGAAGAACTTCTAGAGAAACTAGAAAAAGTAAAAGAAGAAATAAAAATAACAATGGAAGCAACAGGAAAATATCATCTACCAATACTTTATGAATTAAAAGATAGAGGGTATTTTGTAGCAGTAATAAATCCACTAAAAATGAAACAATTTTGCCGAGCATTAAACTTTAGAAAAGCAAAAAATGACAAGATAGATGCAAAACAAATAGCAGAATATGGATTAATGTATTGGAAAGAATTAGAAGAATACAAGGTAGATGAAGAAAACTACAGAGTCCTAAAAGAATTAAATAGAAGCTACCAACATTACATGGATCTAAGAATCGACCAAATGAACTACATAGATCAAACAATACATCAAACATTTCCATGCATAAAAAAACTAATACCACATAATTCAGGAGACTTTTCAAAAGACAAACTATTAGACTTTTTAGAAAAATGGTGGCATAAAGACCTAGTACTAGAAAAAACAGAAGAAGAATTTATAGAAGAATATAAAAGGTGGGCAAAAGAAAAGAGATACCATCCAAATGCAAACAAAGCAAAAACCATTTACAAATTAGCAAAGGACAGTATCTCAACCCAGCCTTCCCATAACTCAAAAATAGAAACGAATATCAGAGAAGGAATAAACCTGATAAAACAAATAAATCAGATTCTAAATAGAATTTTATCACAAATGATAGAAATATCCGAGCCCTTAGAAGAATATCAAGAAGCAAAAAAATTCTCAGGCATATCAGAAAAATTAGCAGTACAAATAGTAGCAGAATTTGGAGACCTATCAAAATTTAAAAACAAAAAAAGCCTAATATCCTTTATAGGAATAGACGCACCACCATATGAATCAGGAAACTTTAAAGCAGATCAAAGGAAAATAAGCAAAAGAGGGAACGCAATACTAAGAAAAGTAGGCTACCAGGCAATGAAGTGTATGATGAGTGCAAAAGATCCAGACAATGAAATATATCTGTATATGGTAAAAAAAGAAAAAGATGGGAAAGCAAAAAAAGTATGCAAATTTGCAGGTTTAAACAAATTCTTAAGAATCTACTATGCAAGAGTTATGAGTTCAAAAGACAAGAAAAAGAATTAGAAGTAGCATAAAAATCAAAAAAATATATATTAACTAGCCGAAAACAGTCGGCTTAATTGTTATGCTCAAATTTAATTAATCAACAAATAATAAAATAACCTGAAATTAATTTCAGGTTAAACTTGACTTTTGTTAGCAGGTTTTTATTTCAAAAATAATATTTTTTTGGTTGACAAATTTATAGAGTTAATATACAATATACACAGTAAGAACATAAAGAACACTTTAAAGGGAAGTAGATAATATGAATATTATTATTAGAAACTCCAGCGATAAGCCTATCTACGAACAGATTAAAGAACAATTAAAAAAAGAGATAATTGAAGGAAGGCTTAAAGAAGGAGAACAGTTACCGTCCATTCGGTATTTAGCAAAGGAACTTCGAATTAGTGTAATAACGACTAAGAGGGCATATGACGAGTTGGAATCAGAAGGATTTATAAATTCTGTCCAGGGAAAAGGATCCTTTGTAGCAGGACAAAACTCGGAATTAATTAGGGAAGAACATTTGAAAAAAATAGAAAGTCATTTAATTGAAGCTTTGTATTATGGAAAAATATCTGGCATATCTAAAAAGGATTTAAAAGACATGATAGATGCACTGGATGGAGAAAATGAATAATTTAGAAATTAGAGGTCTAGAAAAAGAATTTAAGAATTTTAAACTAGTAACAATTGACCTAGATATACCCAAGGGAGTCATTGTGGGATTTATAGGAGAAAATGGATCTGGAAAAACTACAACTATAAAGCTAATATTAGATCTAATTCATAAAAACAAGGGAGATATAAAAATATTTGGTGAGAATTTAAGTGACAATCACGACATCATAAACGATATTGGAGTTGTGTTTGATGAACTAAATCTTCATGAATTTTTAACTGCAAAGGACGTAGATAAGATATTTTCTGACCTTTACTACAATTGGGATTCCTTAAAATTTTATTCTCTTATTGAAAAGATGAATATAGACCATACAAAAACTATCAAAGAATACTCAAGAGGAATGAAGATGAAATTAGCTTTGGCAATGGCTTTATCCCATGATGCAAAACTCTTATTGCTAGATGAGGCTACAAGCGGTTTGGATCCGGTAGTAAGGGACGAGATATTGGGTATGCTTATGGAATTTATTCAAAAAGAAGATAATTCTGTATTGATTTCGTCCCATATATTGTCGGATTTGCAAAAGGTTGCAGATTATATTGCTTTTATTCACGAAGGCAAAATGATCTTTATGGAAGAAAAAGATGCTCTCTTGGAGAACTTTGGAATACTTTATACAAACTCTAAAACCGCCGATTCATTAAATCCCGAAGGAATTGTCGGCAGAATTGACTCTGATTTAAATACAAAAGTTCTCATAAACAGAGATTATATCCCTCAAGGGTTCCAAGTGGAAAAACCAGAAATCGAAGACTTTATGCTCTATATAAGAAAGGGGAGAGAACATGAAAACTTCAATAATTAAAGCCTTGCTCTATAAAGACTACTTATTAATGAAAGCCCAAGGAAAGTCTGTAATATTTATAACAGTCCTAATAATTGGAATTAATACGATTGGTAAAAATTATTCAATGTTACCTATGTTTGTAAGTATACTTCCCATAACTGTTGTACTCAGTACAATTGGTGGTGACGATATTGCAAAGTTTTACAGATACGCTTTTTCTACTCCTGTTGGAAAAAAAGAATTAGTGAAATCTAAATATATTACTTTAATATTTGTTAGTTTTATTTCTGTGATTATAACTTATGGACTGATAACTATTGTCGCCAAATCCCAAGCAAGTAATATGATGTTTATCTTTGGAGTATCTACAATAGGATCCTTAATAACGACTGCTTTAATGGTTCCATTAGTATATAAATTCGGAATTACTCAAGGAAGATATATTCTTATGGTAATGCTATTTCTGATATTTAGTGGTGGTGGATTTTTAATTCAAAATATGGGAACTGAAGATTTGCTACAAGAAATTAACGTTAAAATGATTATGGGAATTACTTTTGCAATTTCCTTGTTAGTCCTTTGGATTTCCTATAAAATATCAATTAAAATCTTAGAAAATAAAGAATATTAAATTAAAAATAAAAAAGCCTAGAAGTTGAAAAGACAGATTAAATGTCCAAACAACTTCTAGGTTTTTAAAATTCTGAAATATTATTTAATTCGAATTTGGTGATAAGTTTTTTTACCTTTTCTCATTAGTAACTTTCCATCTATAAAGTCTTCTAATTTAATGGTGTGGTTTATATCATTTACTTGTTCTTCTTCTATATAAATTCCACCATTTTGAATTAGTCTTCTACCTTCTCCATTGGATTTGACAAAGTCTATTTCTCTAATTGTGTCAATTATTCCTTTACCATCTTGGAAATCTGAAGATTTGAATTCAGTAAATGGAATGTTTTCACTG
>JAEZYW010000160.1 GCA_023418835.1 Bacillota bacterium
ATTGGGAAAATATCTCCTACACCTGCTGGAAAATACTTGTGATATCTAGCAGAATGTCTCAAGTGGGTGATAAAACTTTCTGGCTCGTCCCCAACTGGAATCCTAACTCCAGAAGTTACTCCGATATCGCTATCTAAACCAACTTGAGCGTGAAGTAAGAATTTTCCGTCAGTTATTTTTGAATAAGGAGCGTTTAATTTATTTACATCCTTTTCCACTTCATCTAAAATTCTAGCAGCCAATTCATCTGCCTCTTTGTCATGACCGTAGACAAGACCTTCATCTTTTAGTAAAGTGTTCACTGCCTCTGCAAGGCCAGTAACTCCAAACATTCCCAAAAATCTATCTTTGTCGATTAAACCTTCCTTTACTAGGAAATTACTTTCAAAGAATCCTGATTTTTCCACCAAGAATTTAATTCTTTGGCTCATGTAATCTCCAATGAGTTCAATTACTTCAGGTAAAAGTTCATCCATAAAATGGTCGACACTATTTGCCATTTCAGCTAGCTTAGTTAGAGTTATTCTAGTTAAAGTATAAGCCCCTCCCCTTGTTGGCAAAATATTATAACAACTGGAAATTCCGTATTCTTTTCCAAAGGGAATGAGATTCACTTCATGATTACAAATAGCGGGATTTGAACACTTTAAGGAAGTGTCAATTGCTTTTTTCATAAATTCATCTGGAGTTATATTAGGGTCATATTTTATAGTGAAATTAGGCACAGCATTTTGTAATTGAGATTCTGCTTCTAAAATCAAATTTCCCGCCCTAGTCTCTTCGGGTCCAATATTAGCATGACAAAAAGAGTCAGTAATCGTTCTGTCTAAATAATTGAAAAATAATTTCAACTTATTTACAACCTCTTCATCAGATAAATCTTTTATAAAAGGATCAATCATATAGTCTAAATTTCCTAAATAAACTGGAAAATTTGTTATCGAAGGAACATGACGATAAAGAGTCATCAAACTGAATATTAACTCATCAAAATTTTCTGGCGGAGCAATTTGTAAAAATTCACTGCCATTTTTTATAAATTTATCATAATCAGGTAAAATGTATCTAGGTCTATAAGGAGCACCACCTTCAAATAAGTCATTTATAGATCCATTTTCGAAATAAAACTTCATTTTGTCTGAAAGTTCTAACACATCCATAGCATTTTCTGCATATCTTGCTAGGTTCATAACTTTTTGTTCATGGGTAAGCTTTTTTGATGTCAAGACATCGTAAGCACCGTTTTTATCAAACATAGACTTTACTCCTCACTTACATAAATTTAATATTTCTAAAGTCTATTATACAATATCAAGGAAATTTTTCCAATCAATGACAATTTATAGTCATATTTTTCACATTGAAAATAAACCTTTAAAAAGTTAAAAATTCTTGTCATATGAAAGAATTAGTTCTGGGATTTCAAGCTCTTCCCAAACCACATCTCCTTTTTTAGAAGAATTTTCATATATAACAGTCTCGCCATCTTCGTATCTAATGGCTCTTATTTTTAAATCCAGCTCTTTTTTCTCTAAATATTCATTATAGAGAATCTTATAATTTGAACTTTCCTTTTCTTTTGCTTCTTTTATGTAAGGTATTAGATCAGGGTTCTTCTCTAAATTCCTATAAAAAATTTTGAAATTAAAAACTGCATCATAAATTCCATTTTCAAAATCTTCTTCATAATTTTCTATCTTAAAACCCAGTAGTTCAAAATCATTTCCCAATTCGCCTTTGACTTTTGTCCACAAATAATCTCCTATGTAGTTTTCATAATCAAAATTTTGTTGATTATTTTTATTTTCCGGACTTGATTCTGCGAATTTTGTAGTGCTACCTGGAACGTTTGTTGAACTACAAGATACTAAGATGGAAGTGATTACAAAGAAAAAGAAAATTCTAATCAGCTTTTTCATGATGTCTCTCCATTTTAGTTCTTATATTGTTATTTATTATGTTACATTAAAATTCCAATTAAATAGTTACAAAGTATTAACAATAAAAAAAGGACAATTTCAATTGATATTGAAAAAATCCTTTAATTTATTATGAAGATACATTTTCTAAAGTATATCCTTCGTAACGTTTCTTTTGGAAGTCCAATTTCTCTATTAAATCCACTCCCAATTCGTTTGCAAATTCTTTACCTCTAATAACTGATGAATCCAATAACTCCTTAGGAGCGTGGGCATCAGAATTTAAAATATATCTCAAATTGTAATTTTTCGATAATTCGAAAGCATCTTTATCAGGATATCTTCTTCCGTTTCTAATTCCATTTCCATTAATCTCTATTGGGATATCCAAATCTTCACAAGCTTGGAATATCATAGACATAGCTTTTCTTGCAGTATCGTCCCATTGGTTGTCGTTGTATCCTTCTAATGCTAAATCCGGATGAGCCACAAAGGCAAAAATGCCAGTATACAGTGCTTCTCTAACTTCTTTAGCGTATTGAAGTAAGTCTTTCGGACCTTTTGGACCAAAATTGTCTTTCTCTCTTTTCTTTCCACTTCTGTGTTGACCTAAAACAAAAAGTTCGTATCCGTACTTTTCTCTAAAAATCTCGTAGTCATCTAGAGCGTCCAGATAGTATTCTGCTTCAAATCCTTTGATAATCTTAATTTTATTTTTATATTTATCTATAACCTTATCTAATTCAAGATTATAATCTTCGAAATCTTCCCATGCCATTCTGAATGGATCTGAATTATCCCTATGAGGTATGTGTTCCGTCATAGCAATTTCTTCAAAACCCAATTCAATAGCCATTTTGATGTAATCTTCAATTTCACCTTGACCGTGATTACACCATCTCGTATGAGTATGATAATTTGCTATCATTAAATCCTCCCTTTAAATAAACAATTACATTTTTGAAATTTTCTCCCAAGTTTATTTTATCAAAGCAAAACCCCTCAGTCAATCTTAATGCCACAAAAACCCTAAAATTAACACTCCCATAACAATTAAAGGAGCCGGTATTTTTTTAGTGATTAAAAGCAAAACTGTAAGGCCCATGACAACAAAATTTTCAAATTCAAATCCACTACTTCTCATTAGGATAATAGCAGATGTGAATATGAGTCCTCCAGCTACAGCAGTAATACCACTTAAGGATACTTTAATGCCTTTAATTTTTTTCAAATCTTCCCAAATGGGATAGACAAAAAATATTAATAAAAGTCCTGGTAAAAAAATTCCTACACCACCAGTAATGGAACCTAGAATTTGATAAAACGCTCCACTACCCCTCGCCGCCATTCCTCCTGCATAAGCGCTAAAACTAAACATGGGACCAGGAAGACCTTGCACAATGCCAAATCCAGTGAGAAACTCTCTGTTTGTCATATAATGATTAATTTCTACTAACTCGCTATGCATCATAGGAACGACGACCTGACCTCCTCCGATGACTAAATATCCATATCTATAAAAACTTTCAAAGATTTTTATTATTAGATTGTCGCTGACTATATTTACAATAACTCCACCAAGGGCTATTGAAATTAAAGCAATTAAAAACTTCCAAGGTATTTTGACACTTACCTTATTCCAAAGATTTTCTTCCTTAGTTGTAAAAATTGAAGTAAGCCCTCCTAACAAAAGCACCAAAGGAAAAATCCAAGGTCCTCTAAAAAAATATGTCCCAAGGGCACCTAAAAAGAAAAGTCCTAAAGTGATTCTATCTTTAATAACTTTTTTTCCCAATTCTATAGGCAGCAATAATTATAAATCCAACAGCCATTGGACCGACAAACCGAAGTCCCTCTTGGGATATATTAAGGGTGACTAATAATTGACTTAAAAATGATAGTCCAGTCATAACAATTAAAACTGGCAAAGCCCAAACTAGCATTGTCAATATTGCAAGTTTAATACCCCCTATCTTGTAACCAATTGCCATAATACTTTGGGTACTGCTAGGTCCTGGCAATATTCCAGTAAGAGCAATTAACTCCACCAACTCCTCTTCAGTTAAATACTTCTTTTTAATTACCAATTGATCTGTAAACACGCCAAAATGAGCCTCGGGTCCTCCGTAAGCCCCAAGAGAACAAATAAAAACATCTAATAAAAAAGTTTTCCAAGAAACAGACTTTCTATTATATAAATTAGAGTCCATAAACCCTCCAAATAAATAGCATTTTTATTTTCATACCCTTTTAGAAATTATAATAGTCAACATTCAAGTAATTTACATAGATTTAAAATTGGATTTTGAAGCACTTACTATTTTTTTAAGTAAATATTTTTATTGGGTATTAATAAGTAAAGTATACTCGTATATAGAAAGAGTGATTAAATGAAAATTTATTTAACAGTAGAAGACATAATAAAAAATAATTGTTTAAAAAATGCTACTATGGTTGCAGGAAAAAAAGGAATTCAAAACATTGCAAATAATATAGTGGTCTTAGAAACCCCTGACGGCATGAATTGGCTCCAAGGAAATGAGATCGTTTTGACGGCAGGATATGCTTTTATAAACGATAAGGATTATAAAAAACAATTTATCAAAGACGCATACAAAACAAATGCTGCAGCCTTATGTATAAAGGTGGGTAGATATTACGGCGAAATAGATAATGAAATGATTGAAGAAGCTGATGAACTTGGGGTTCCAATATTTATACTCGATAAATTTGCTAACTACACAGAAATTGTAAGCAATTTTTATGAGTTGTTATTTAATGTAAAGAATAAAAATCTTTTAAAAATAAATACTGCATACTATAAACTATTAAACTTACAGTTAGAAGAAGCAACTATTGAAGATATCATCCTTGAGGTAAAAAACTTAGCAAATTTAACTGTTTGTTATAAACGTTTTTTGGATCCTGATGTTAATTATAGTGATTTACCAGTAATACCCATTAGTGACACTGAAGACTTTGGATTCTTAGTGATACATAGTAAAAAAGTTTTAGATGATTTTCAAAAAAGTATAATCAACTACGCAATTTCTCTAATTAAGGGGCAGCTATTATTAGAGCAAGATTTTTTATATTCTATAAGCAAAAACAATAGGATGATTACCCAATTAATGCTAAGCAATAATAACTTAGATGAGAATTTTTATGACAGCATAAGAATGAACTTGGGATGGAATCTTTCAGACTATTATGGGATTTATTTTAAAAGTGAATTGGAAGAAAGAAATATTAATTCAGAAATTAGGAAGTATATAGAATATGAATGGGGAAACAAGTTTCTCTTTATTCCTGATAGCGAAGGAATGATAGTATATCTTCCATTTAATATTGATAAATTGAAAGATTTGCTCAAAAAAATAGACGAAACTTTTAATGCAAGGAAATTAAATGTCACCATGGGCATCTCTCTATTAAAATCGACTTTTAAAGATCTAAATTCTGCTTATACCGAAGCTAAAAGGATAAATAAAATATCAAAAAAGAGAATTTCTTATTTAGAGGACTTTCCAGGAAATAAGCTAATATTAGATTTAATTGAACTTCCCCATATTAATATTTTTATAAATGAGTACTTAGGAAAAATTAAAGATTATGACAATAAAAATAATACAATGCTTTTAGAAACTCTCATTAAATTTGTAT